>CAKQJJ010000132.1 GCA_934247335.1 uncultured Clostridia bacterium
GTTTTATTCCGAGGGGAGCGAGCCGGGGCGCGCCGCCGCTGAAATATTTCAGTCGTCGCTTAACCGCGCGCTCGGCGGAAAAAGGAAGGAAAAAAGCGCCGATTATTACGTTCTGCAATGCTCGCCCTATCCTTCCGTGCTGGTCGAATGCGGCTTTTTATCCAACCCCGAAGAGGAAAAATTACTGCGCACTCCCGCTTATCGCGAAAAAGTGGCGTACGCCCTGTACGCGGCTTGCGTTACTTATTTGGAAAAAACCGACGAAAAAATTGCAGATAACGTATAAAATATACCGCCGAAACGTTGATTTTTTTTCGCGATTATGATACAATAGGAGTAGACTCAAATTCACGGAGGTAACAATCATGCCCTGGTTCGTATGGTTAATAATCGCAATCGTAGTTTTACTCGTAGTTATTGCAATTTTCTGGTGGATAGGCGCCCGCAATAAGTTCGTTCGTCTCGAAGAGGCTTGCGACGAAAGTCTGTCCGGTATCGACGTATATCTCAAAAAGAGATACGACCTTATTCCCAACCTCGTCGAAACTGTTAAAGGCTACGCAAAACACGAAAGCCAGACGCTCGAAAATGTAATAAAAGCGCGCAACGCCGCAATGACCGCAACCGGCGACGCCAAGGTGCAGGCTGAAAACCAGCTCAGCGGAACGCTTAAAACGCTGTTCGCGTTGTCCGAAGCGTATCCTTCGCTTAAAGCCGACACTCAGTTTTTGTCGCTTCAGAATCAGTTGCAGGCAATAGAGGGCGACCTTTCGCAGGCTCGTAAATACTACAACGGAACGGTTAAAAAGTACAACACTGAAATTCGTCTGTTCCCCGGTAGCATAGTGGCAAATGCGATGAAGCTTGAAAAGCGCGCGTTCTTCACCGCCGACGAAACCGAACGTCAGAACGTTAAAGTGCAGTTTTAACCGCGCTTTTTCGCAAACAGTATGAAATTTACAAAAATTCCGAACAAAAAAAGAGTTTTTGCCGTCGCTTTATTGATTTCCGTGGCGGCAATACTTTGCTTTTGCTTTGCGGGATGCTCGTATACTTTTTCGTGCGCGGGTTCGTCTTCGTCGCCGTTTGAGGATTTCGAGGCCGATTACGGCACGTACACGATTAACGATATCGACGTAACCGCACGCGTCGGCGAAAATTCCGAAGTGCGTTTCCGCGAAGAAATAACCGTTAATTTCAAAAGACCCAAGCTCGGAATATATCGCGACCTTGCCACCAACAGCGGCGAAAGCTATCGCGACATTAAAATAGTTCAGTCCGAATGGAGCAAAGTGGAGCACGAGGACGGTTTCGTCCGCATAAGCCTCGGTAAACCCGACGGCAGTTCGCGCGTTACCGGCGAGCAGAAGTATATAATCGAATACACGCTTATTCTGCCCGATCGCGACAATCCCGACGATATTTATCTCAATCTCGTCGGCTTTGGCTGGACTACAAAAATAGAAAAGGTAAACGTAACGCTGTACACGCCCGCTCGATTGGGGACGCGTTCGTTCTTCACCGATTACGGTTCGAGCAGCGCCTCGGATATAGTAAACGACGACTTTACCCCTACCGAAGAAAACGGCGCCTATCGCTACGATTTCACGGCTGAAAATCTTTCGGCTTTTCAGGGCGTTACGATGCGCTCGTCGCTTCCCGCGGGAACTATCTCGCTTCACGAAAAGCAGTTGCCGTGGGCTGAATTCATCGCGTGCATACTTTTCGTCGCAGCCGGCGTTTTGCTGTTGATTTACGCCGAAAAAGGTCAGGAAATAACCGAAATAACCAACTACTACCCGCCCGAAATAGACGGCAGAAAAGTCACTCCGCCTATGGCAGGACTGTATATCGACGGCACGCTTTCGCAAAAAGACGTTGCGTCCATTATATTCTATTGGGCAAGCAAGGGCTATATAAAAATAGACAACGAAAACAGCGACAACCCTGTGCTTATCAAAAATCTCGAAATAAGCGCGCAGGAAGCGGGCGGAATAGAGTATCTGCGCCTGTTCGACGCTATTTTCTCGTCGGGCGACAGAGTTGCGGTAAGCAGCCTGCAATATAAACTGTCGGCAAGATTTAACGAAATTATGGCAAAAAGCCGCAAAATCGCCGCTAAATTCTACGATAAAAAAGCAACGCTCGTGTCGATACTTTCGGCTGTTTTATCTCTCGTCGTGTCGTTTGCCATAACGGCGTTTGCCGGAATAAACGCAATCGGCTCTGCGGACGCGATATACGGATTGGTTCCGACGGTATTTTTCTCGGCGATAGGCTTTATCGCAAACACGCTTATCGGAAGATACCGCTACAAACTCAAACGTTATAAAATAGCCGCGATTGCCGTCATCGTTCTTTTAACGGCGCTCGGCGGAGTGGGCGCGCTCGGAATGTTCCGCGACGTAATGCCGCTTTACGCTTCGATCCCGCTTTGCGCAGGCACCGTATTCATCGTTTCGGTTGCGGCGCTCGTTCGCCATCGTACCGAAAGCTATATAAAAGCGCTCGGCGATTTGCTCGGCTTTAAGAACTTCCTCGAAGTTGCCGAAAAAGAAAAGCTCGAAATGCTGCTTGAAGAAAATCCGCAGTATTATTACGACATTCTGCCCTACGCAAACGTGTTGGGCGTGTCCGACAAATGGGAAAACAAATTTAAGGATCTCACCGTTCAGCCGCCCGAATACGTCGTCGGTCGTCCCGATATATGGGATTTGTACGTGTATTCGTCCATTATGCGCTCGGTAGACCGCAATATGTGCGCGGCTATGTCACCCAAACCCTCGTCGTCGTCCAAAAGCGGATTCGGTGGCTTCGGCGGTCACGGCGGCGGTGGCTTCGGAGGAGGCGGCTTCGGCGGCGGAGGCGGCGGAGCAAGATAACTTTTGCCGTTGCAAACGCTGTGCTGCTTAAAAAAATCGCTAAAAACGCAATATTTCTTTATAACTATACAGGAGAATAAATGGAACTTAAAAAACTAAAAAGCGGAACCGATATTCGCGGAGTCGCGCTGGACGGCTACGGCGAGGAAGTCAACCTCACGCAAGACGCCGCGGACAAGCTTACCCGCGCGTTCGTCGTCTATCTCAAAGAAAAAAATCCGCAGGCAAAAAAGGTCGCCGTGGGCAGAGATTCGCGCCTTTCGGGACCCGCTCTTGCCGAAACGGTTAAAAAAGCGCTTTCCGAAAGCGGCATGGACGTGCTCGACTGCGGCATGTGCTCGACGCCCAGCATGTTCATGATGACCGTGTACGACGGAATTGCGGCGGACGCCTCGATAATGCTCACCGCTTCTCACCACCCGGCTCAGAAAAATGGACTTAAATTTTTCTTCCCGACGGGCGGAGCCGAAAGCGAGGATATCGATAAAATAATCGCCTATGCCGAAGCGGACAAGCATATTACTGCCGAAAAAGCGGGCGAAATTGTTTCGGACGACTTTATGGAACTGTACTGCGAGTTTCTTCGCGGCAAAGTGCGCTCGGCGCTCGGCGGAGAGAAAAAGCCTCTTTCTGGGTTCAAGCTCGTAGTGGACGCTGGAAACGGCGCCGGCGGCTTTTATGCGACGCGCGTATTAAAAGAACTGGGTGCAAACATCGAAGGTTCGCAGTTTCTCGAACCGGACGGCTCGTTCCCCAATCATATTCCCAACCCCGAAAACAAAACGGCAATGGACGCAATCCAGAGCTGCACGGTAAAAAATCACGCCGACCTCGGAATTATTTTCGATACCGACGTGGACAGAGCGGCGATTGTCGCTTCCAACGGCGAGGAAATCAACCGCAATCGCCTTATCTCGCTCATCTCGGCGATAGTTCTTCGCAAATATCACGGCGCCACGATAGTAACCGACTCGGTCACGAGCGACGGACTTAAAGCTTTCATCGAAAGCCACGGCGGAGTGCATCATCGCTTCAAACGCGGATATAAAAACGTAATAAACGAAGCTATCCGACTGGAAAAGGAAGGAGTTTCGGCGCCGCTTGCCATCGAAACGAGCGGTCACGCGGCTCTTAAAGACAACTATTTCCTCGACGACGGAGCTTATCTCGTAACCGAAATAATTATCGAAGCCGCCCGCCTTAAAAAAGAGGGCAAAACGGTGGACGAGCTTATTTCGTCGCTTGCCTGCCCGCTCGAAGAACTCGAAGTTCGTCTTTCTTTCCCGCAGGGAGTCGATTTCAAACGCACCGGAGCTTTCATTATCGACAGTATCAAAAAACTCGACGTGAAAGGGCTGGTAATCGCGCCCGATAATTACGAAGGCGTGCGCGTTTCGGTGCCCGCTCACAAAGGCTGGTTTCTGGTGCGTATGAGCGTTCACGACCCCATCATGCCGATAAATATCGAATCGGACGAAGAGGGCGGCGCAAAGAAAATAGCGGAAATATTGTATTCGTACCTGTCGGCGTACCGCGATCTCGACAGTACCAATCTTAAAAACGCAATAGGCAAATAATTTTATTAAATAAGGCTGAAATAACGTTCGACGAACGTAAAAATATCAAAAATAATATAAGGAGAACATTATGAATAAGATTCAAAAGAAAGCCGTCAGCGCAATCAGAGTGCTG
>CAKQJJ010000133.1 GCA_934247335.1 uncultured Clostridia bacterium
ATCATCAGGATCACGCCGGAGTGGGCGTAGCCGTTCCTGACAGCATCCAATACTACCGCGTGCGCCTTCTCAAAGAAATGGGTTCCAACGCCTATCGCTGTTCGCACAATCCGCCCGCAAAGGAAATTCTCGACGCCTGCGACGAGCTTGGCATGATAGTAATGGACGAAAATCGCCGATTTGAAACGGGCGACCGGTTTGTCCGCAATCTTAAAACGCTTATAAAGCGCGACCGCAATCATCCGTCGGTAGTTTTCTGGTCGCTTTTCAACGAAGAACCCATTCAGAATACCGAACTTGGAGCGCGCATTTTCCGACGTCTTAAAGCAGAAGTAAAGAAGCTGGACGACACTCGCCTTATCACCGGAGCCATCAACGGATCCATGGAAGGGGCGGGACTGGAAATGGACGTCACGGGAATAAACTACGGCATTAAAAATATCGATATTTTCCACAAAAAATATCCTTCTCAGCCCATAATCGGCTCGGAAAACAACAGCGCGGTAACCACTCGCGGCTGCTATAAAACCGATAACGACACGCACGAACTCGCCGGCTACGACGAGGAAACGGTGCCGTGGGGTCAGACCGTGCGCGAAACGTGGGATTTCGTGCGCAAAAACGACTATTTCGGCGGAATTTTCATCTGGACGGGCTTCGATTACCGCGGCGAACCCACTCCGTATAAGTGGCCCAGCGTGTCCTCGCAATTCGGAATACTGGACACCTGCGGTTTCAAAAAAGACTCGTTCTATTTCAATAAAGCGTGCTTTACCGATAAGCCAACTATTCACGTAATGCCGCATTGGAATTGGCAGGACGGACAGACTGTTAAAGTTGTCGCCCCCACCAACTGCGAAGAGGCGGAACTTATATTAAACGGCGTCAGCCTTGGAAAAAAACCGTGCGATTGCATCCATACGCCCGTGTGGGAAGTGAAATTTCAGCCCGGAACGCTGGAAGTCGTGGGCTACGTTAACGGCAAAAAAGCGGCTTCGGACAGCGTTACCACTGCCGGCAAGCCTGTTAAAATAGTTGCCGAAACCGACAAAACCGCGCTTATTGCCGACGACGGCGACGCGGCTGTCGTAAACGTGTCGCTTGCGGACGAGAACGGAGTTTTTGTTCCCGAAAGCGCGCAAAAGATTACTTTCGAGGCGATCGGCGATATTTACGTCCGCGGCGTGGGCAACGGCGACCCCAACAGTCACGAGCCGGATGCGGCAAACTACCGCAATCTTTATAAAGGCAGATGCCAGGCTATAATCTCGGCAAAATGCGGCGGCAAAAGCGGAACGCTTATCGTAAAAGCCGACGGCGTCGAAAGCGCAAAAACAGAATACACGCTTATCGCTTCGGACGAAAAAGTCATTCCCGGTGCAAGTGCGGGATGTATTTCCGAAATGACGATGTCGGCGATAACGCTCGAAAAACCCGATCCGCTTGTAAAAATCGCAGACAACGACATGAATTCGTTTACGCCGGTAAGCTGTATCGGCAGTCATCAGAACGATTTCCACAATGGCTGGAGAATTTACCGTTTCCACGCCAAACTGCCCGAAAACTGCAAATACGGACTCAGTATTCTGTATTTCGAGTCCGATCACACCGAAGTGTACGTGGACGGTAAACAGGTTTTTGCCACCGACGAAAAATTCGGGTATTTTTACGGCGGCGTACAAAGAGTTTCTTTTCAGTTCGAGGCGCAGCCAAATGACAACGCCGAATTCCGTATTCTTCTGCACGAAACCGACGCAGGCTTCGGCGGCATGCGCGACGGCGTGGACATTATAACTATCGAGAAAGACTAAATCGTTAACCGAAACTTGTAAAAAGCGCACAAATCATTAAATAAAACGAACAAATCGTTAAATATTTAATATTGCAAAATCGCCCGCACCGTGATATAATTGAATATGCGGGCAAGGAGAAAACATGCTCGGAAAAATAATCTGCGATCTTGCTCCGAAAAAAAACAATCCCCGTAACAGCGAAGGCGCGTTCATCGAACTGAAAAGCGGCAGAATAATGTTTGCCTACACGCACTATCTCGGTGACGACGGTGACGACGGCGCTCCCGCCGAAATACGCGCGTTCGAGATTTCTTCGGACGGCGAAACGATAGGCGAGGAACGTAAAATAGAAGGGCTCGTGCCCGAAGACGTCGATTTTCAGAACGTGATGTCGGTGTCGCTCGTGCGGACGAAAAACGGAAAAATCGCCATGGTCTATCTCGTCAAGCACCGCTCGTACAATTGCACGCCGTATATCGTTTTTTCGGACGACGAAGGCACCTCGTGGAGCAAGCCAAAACGCATAATAGAAGAAAACGGCTATTTCGTGCTTAACAACGACCGCGTGATAACGCTTGAAGACGGACGGCTTATGCTTGTCGTGGCGCACACGCCCTTCGAGTTAAGCGCCGAAGCGGACGGAATGACCTGGAAAAAAGGCGTTAAAGGTCTGCCCGCCGACGTGTGGGTATACGCGTCCTCGGACGAGGGCAATTCGTGGAGCAAGATATCCGAAGTGTCTTATATCTACCTCGACCGCGAATATTTCACCTGCGGCTGGCAGGAACCCGGGCTTATTCAGCTAAACGACGGAACTGTTCGCATGCTTATCCGCACGGAACTGGGCAGAATTTACGACTGCTTCTCGTCGGACGGCGGAAAAACCTGGACGACGCCCGCGCCGAGCGAATTTACCGCGCCCGTATCCCCGATATGTATGAAAAGACTGTCCTCGGGAAAAACGGTATACGTCTGGAATCCCGAGCCGCTTTATAACGGCAAAAGTCAGGACGTGGACGGAGTGTGGACGGGCGGAAGAAATCCGCTTGCGATAACCGCGCTTTCGGACGGCGAACGACTGCACAAAATATACGAAGCCGACCGCGACGAAAAACGCGGATTTGCCTACACCGCAATTCACGAACTGCGCGACGGATCGCTTCTTCTCGGCTATTGCGCGGGAGGAGTGGAGGACAAGGGCATGCTCAATCGCCTGCGCATCCGCAAAATAAGCAAAAACGAGGCAGACCTGCTGTAAAAACGCGTTCTGCGTCAAATTTAATATAAAAAGGAGCAATATTATGGTAAAAACTACGCCCGCAATGGGATGGAACACCTGGAACACTTTCACCGGCGACATAAACGAAGAACTGGTGCTGCGTTCGGCAGACGTCATGGTGGAAAGCGGACTTAAAGACGCCGGCTACGAGTATATCGTAATCGACGACTGCTGGAGCCTGCACGAGCGCGACGAAAACGGCAGACTGCAAGCCGATCCCGAGAAATTTCCGCACGGCATGAAATACGTCGCCGACTACATTCATTCCAAAGGACTTAAATTTGGCATGTATTCCTGCGCCGGCTCGATAACCTGCGCGTCCTATCCCGCGTCGTATGAACACGAATTCGTTGACGCAAAAACCTTTGCCGAATGGGGCGTGGACTATCTCAAATACGACTACTGCTTCCATTCGATTGGCAACCCCGGACATCTTCTCTATAAGAGAATGGGAATAGCGCTTGCAAACAGCGGAAGAGATATTCTTTTCTCGGCATGCTCGTGGGGCGCCGACGACACCAGAGTGTGGATCAAGGAAACGGGCGCAAACAGCTGGCGTTCCACCGGCGACATTTTCGACAAGTGGGAGTCGGTTAAAGACATCATCAGATATCAGACCAAGTATATGGAATACAACGGTCAGGGCTGCTTCAACGATATCGACATGCTAATCGTCGGAATGAACGGAAACGGCAACATCGGCAAAACCAACGGTTGCAGCTACGGCGAATACTTCACGCATTTCGCGTTCTGGTGCATGTTCGGCTCGCCTTTAATGCTGGGCAACGATATCCGCAGCATGAGCGAAGAAACGCGCAAAATCGTCATGAATAAGGACCTTATCCGCATAAATCAGGACAAAAACTGCGCCTCACCGACGTCGAAACCGGCGAAGTCATCACCTCGTCCAACGGCGTGGTCGAACTCAGAAACGTCGAGCCGCATTGCAGCGCCGTTTATATCGCCGAAGTCATCGATAAATAATGGCAAAGTGCGTGTGCTGCGGGCGTGAAACCACCGCTCTCGAACAAAATCTGACGAGAAAGCTGATAAACCGCGCAGCCGATAAATTCTTTTGCAAAAAGTGCCTTGCCGAAAAATTTTCCTGCACGGAAGAAGATCTCGACGGCATGGTCGAACAATTCAAAAAACAAGGGTGTATGTTGTTCAGATAACGAAGAACGCACGGCTGATTTCAGGTCGTGCGTTTTCGTATGTAATACGATATCTTTACGAAAAAGTTTGTAAAAAACGATTGACAATACGCTTTCGCGGTGCTATACTATAACCGACCTGTTTGGTAGGTTAATGGAGAAATGCTTATGCACGAAAACCGTAAAGTTATCGCAAGCGAAAACAGAAGAAGCGGTCGATGTCGCACGAAAAATTGAAATTAAACGGCAAAAAAGCAAACTTTCAATCAAATTCGCCGCGTCGTCGCGACAAAAAATCAAGGAGATAAAAATCATGTCAAATTATTATAC
>CAKQJJ010000134.1 GCA_934247335.1 uncultured Clostridia bacterium
ATGAGCGGACTTGCAATGTGTTACAGCTGGCGCGGACTGGACGTCGTGTCCGGATATAACATCGCAAGCACGGTTATAAACGTGTTCAACATCGCGTATATGGCGCTCGGCAATTCCGTGGGCATAATAGTGGGCAAATATCTTGGAGCCGGCGACTACGAGCAAGCCGTGGACGTTGACAGAAAGCTTATCGTGTTCTGCGTGGCAGTGGGACTTACGATGGGCATAATTCTTTTCTGCACGTCCGGATTGTTCCCCAAAATTTACAACACGACGGAAGAGGCGAAAACGGTTGCAAAGCAAATGCTGATGGTAACCGCCTGCCTGTTCCCGGTGCAAAGCTTCATGCATTCGTGCTATTTCACGTTGCGTTCGGGCGGAAAAACGCTTATCACGTTCGTGTACGACAGCGTGTTCGTCTGCCTCGTAAATCTGCCGCTTGCGTTCTGCCTGGTCAAATTCACGTCGCTGACCATTATACCGGTGTACATGATCTGCCAATCGATAGAAATTTTAAAAGCGATAATAGGCTATGTAATGCTTAAAAAGCGCATATGGCTAAATCGCATAGTATGACGATAAACTAAATCCGAAATATAAAAAAACCGTCGCTGGCGAAGTTGCTTAACGGCGGTTTCGTATTTTAAATTATCATTCCGAACGATGAATTTTCCTGAATTGGAGAGGGGTGATGCCCTCTTGTTTTTTGAATATTCTGCAAAAGTACGCAACGTCGTCGTACCCGCACGCAAGCGCGATTTCGTCCACTTTCTGATCGGTGTTTACCAAAAGGTGCTTGGAAAGAGAAATTCTCTTTCGTATCAGGTATTGAAGAGGCGAAACGCCGTAACGCGCGCTGAACAGATGCGTCAGGTAGTACTTGTTTATATACAGATTTTTGCAAAGCTCGTCCACCGAATCGATGGAGGTGTAGTTGTCGTCCAGATATTTTTTGACCTCGGTGTACGTTTTGCGGCTTTCCACCGCGCGCGTCGCGTCCTCGGACAATCGTAAAATGTTTGCGATGATGATATTGAGAAGTTCCTTGTAAATCGCAATGCCCTGAACCGTGTGCTGATCTTTTTCCGAAAACAGTTGATCGAGATAGAAAAACAGTGCGTCGTAATGAGTTTCGGACGATAAAACCGCGTGTCTGCCCTTGCAAAGACAGCCCGGTTCCAGTCCGTCGATCGCCAGATTGGATATTCCGATAAAAACTATCGTGGCAACCGGCTGCTCGTCGAAACACTCGCTGTGCATGGTGCCGGGATTGTAAACCACGACGTCGCCTTTTTTGAATTTTTCCTCGCCGTCGTCGAATATGACTTTGCCGCTGCCGTCCTTTACGAACATAATTTCGCAAAAGTCGTGGCAGTGCCTGTGACCGGGTTTAAGCGTTCCCCAACGAGGGGAGTGGTAGCTCATCGAAAGCAGCAGCTTGGGTTTGTTTTTTTCTTTACCGCCGTTTGGCATTTTAGTTTAACGACCTCTGTATTTAAGCGCGGCAAGATCCTTTACGGGAATGCCCTTGTCGCCGTTACGCATCAGGAATTCTTCGGCAAGATTTTTGTACGCTACCGAACCCGAACATTTCGGGTCGAACAGCATAATGGGAAGTCCGTAGCTGGGAGCTTCGCCGAGACGTACGTTTCTGGGAATCTTGGTTGCGAAAACCTTGTTTCCGAAAAACTTGGCTATTTCGTCGGTTACGTTCTGCACGAGGCGCGAACGCGAATCGTACATGGTAAGCACGACGCCTTCGACAGACAGCGACTGATTGAGATGGCGCTTTGCAAGCTTTATCGTGTTCATAAGCTGGCTGAGTCCTTCGAGAGCGTAAAATTCGCCCTGAATAGGAATAAGAATGGAGTCGGCAAGCGTAAGCGCGTTTACCGTGAGAAGAGCAAGCGAAGGCGGGCAGTCGATTATTATGTAATCGTACACGTTGCGCAGGGGAGAAAGCGTCTTTTTAAGCACTTTTTCGCGTTCGGGAACGGACACGAGTTCGACTTCCGCGCCGGCAAGATCGATATTTGCGGGCAGAATATCCAGCCCTTTGACTTTGGTGGGCAGAATAGCCTGCTGCGGACGAACTTCGCCCGACAGAACGCTGTACACCGAGTATTTAAGCGTGTTCTTTTCGATGCCGAGACCGCTGCTGCAGTTGCCCTGCGGGTCGATATCCACGGCAAGAACGCGCTTGCCCATGATTGCGAGATAAGCTGCGAGATTGACGCAAGTGGTGGTTTTGCCCACGCCGCCTTTCTGGTTTGCGATTGCGATGATTTTAGACATAAGTTTCCTCTTTCGGTAGGTTTTGAAATTAACCGTAAAATAATTATATCACGAGCGGGCGATTTAATCAAGTAAGTTGGGCAACTTTTTGCAAAAACAAAGATAAATGCTTGATTATTTGCCGTAAAAACCGTATAATATTGGGTATGAGCATAGTAGAATTAAAATCCGTCTCGTTCCGTTACGGCGGAGCCAAAAATAAATACGCGATTTCCAATCTTTCGCTTTCGGTGGAAGAGGGCGAATTTATCGCGATAGTCGGTCACAACGGCAGCGGCAAAAGCACGCTTGCAAAGCTTATGAACGGACTGCTCGAACCCACTTCCGGCGACGTTATAGTTGACGGAATAAACACGCGCGACGACGACAAAATTTACGACGTGCGCAAAACCGTGGGCGTAGTGTTCCAGAATCCCGACAATCAGATGGTTGCCACGATAATCGAAGACGACGTGGCGTTCGGACCGGAAAATCTCGGATTAAAGCGCGAAGAAATAGGCGAACGCGTGGATTACGCGCTTAAAAGCGTGGGCATGGAAGAATACCGTAAACGCGAGCCGTTCAAGCTGTCCGGCGGACAAAAACAGCGTATCGCAATCGCCGGCGTGCTTGCGATAAAACCGCGCGTGCTTATTCTGGACGAGTCCACCGCAATGCTCGATCCGCCCGGACGCGAGGAAATAATGCGCGTCGTGGACAAACTGAGAAAAGAAAGCAATATGACGGTTATCACCGTTACTCATTTTATGGAAGAAGCGCAGTCCGCCGATCGGATTATAGTGTTAAACGGCGGAAAAATGATCATGCAGGGCAAACCCGAAGAGGTGTTTTCGCAGTCGGACAAGCTGCGTCAGGCGGGGCTTATTCCGCCGCTGTACGTCCGAGTGCGCGACGCTCTTAAATATAAACTCGATTTGCCCGAAGTGGGAAGCGAGGACGAACTTGCGGAGGCGTTATGTCGATAGAAATCAAAAATTTGTCGTACGTTTACGACCCCAAAGCGGCGTTTTCCAAGCGTGCGCTCGACGACGTGTCGTTTGAAATAGAAGACGGCGACTTTTTCGGAATAATAGGTCACACCGGCAGCGGCAAAAGCACGCTGGTCACGCATTTCAACGGACTCGTTCCCGTTCAGAGCGGCACGATTATCGTCGACGGCGTGGATTTAAGCAAAAAGTACGATAAAAAAGCGATCAGGGCAAAAGTCGGAATGGTGTTCCAGTACCCCGAATATCAGCTGTTTGCCGATACCGTCGGCGAGGACGTCGGCTTCGGACCCAAAAATCTCGGGCTGAGCAAGGAAGAAATCGCCCAGCGCGTTAAAACGGCGATCACGCTTGTCGGACTGGACTACGACGAGATAAAAAACCGTTCGCCGTTCGAGCTTTCCGGCGGACAGATGAGAAGAGTGGCGCTTGCCGGAGTAATCGCCATGAAGCCGTCCATACTGGTCCTGGACGAGCCCACCGCGGGATTGGACCCCACCGGCAAAAAAGATATACTCAATCTTATAAATTCTTTGCGTACCACGGTAAAAATAGTGGTAGTAATTTCCCACAACATGGACGAAGTTGCCGAATATTGCAACCGCGTAGCCGTGCTTAAAGAAGGCAAAAATCTCGGCGTGTTCACGCCTTCGCAATTGTTCGGCGGCGACACCGCGGAAAAGTTGGGCGTCGAATTGCCGTCGGTAACGAGGCTTGCGCGTAAGCTCGTGGCAAAAGGCTTGCCTATAAGCGGCGACGTCATTTCCGAAGCCGAACTTATCGCATCGATCGCTAAGGCGAAGGGGGTAACTCTGTGAGAGAAATAACCCTCGGACAATACTATCCCGTATCTTCGCCCATACATCGCCTCGACCCCAGAATAAAACTGCTTATTTCGATAATGTACCTCGTGATGATGTTTTTCGTAAAGCATTTCGTCACGTTCGGCGTAATAGCGCTCGGACTGCTTATCGTGGTTTTCGTGTCGCGCGTACCGCTTCTCAAAGTGCTTAAAAGCCTTAAAGTGGTGATTTTTCTGGTCGTGTTCACGTTTATTATGACCGTGCTTTTCTACAATAAGGACGGCATGCTGTGGTGCGCGTTCTGGATTATTAAAATCTACAAGGAAGCGGTTATAAACGCGGCGTTTCTGTGCACGCGCCTTATTCTGCTCGTGCTGGGGCCTACCATGCTTACATATACGACAACGCCGGTCGAACTTACCGACGCGCTCGAAAGCCTCTTAAAGCCGCTTGCGATGATGGGAATACC
>CAKQJJ010000135.1 GCA_934247335.1 uncultured Clostridia bacterium
CCTTTTTCATGTGGTCGTCCAGCGCCTGATAGTCGGGCGAACCGTATTTGTCCACGTTTAGTCCGAGTGCGCGCCGAATCTTGAAAATACGCGTTTTAAGCACGGTTTTAAGCGATTTTCGCGGTTTTAAACCTGCTCCGTCAACTATCATCAGCTTGCCGATAAGCCCGCGCGAAGCGAGAATAACCGCTATTCTCGCGCCGAACGAGTGCGCAACCACGTCGCACCCGACAGCGTTTTCGTGCAATATGAGCTGTTCTATCGCGTTGGCGTAAAAGTATACGTCGGCGGTTTCGGGCGGCGGCATGGATTTTCCGAATCCGGGCAGATCGGGCGCTATAACTCGTTTTCCTTGCGCGCACAAAAAGCGGTTAAGCCCCGACATTGCTTTGCCGCTCAATCCCCAGCCGTGTAATAATAAAACAGGCTTGTCGCCTGTTTCACTTCTTTCGTAAAAAATATCAACCTCTTTGTAGGTGAACATTTTTCCTCCGGCTATATTGTCTTTTCCATTACTATCGCGGCGTTTTTGCCGTAGTAATTTGCCCTCCTGTAAAGTTCGCGAAATCCGTTTTTAAGGTACAAAGCTATGGCGGCGGAATTGAGTTCGCTCACTTCCAGAAAAAGGCGGGTCACGTTTCGTTCCTTCGCTTTTTCTTCCATAACTTTTAATATGCCGGTTGCCTTGCCCGTGTGACGAAAAGCCGGATCGACTGCGATATTGCACACGTCGCCCTCGTCCGCTATCCACTGAATAAACCCGTACGCGCCGACCGCTCCGTTTTCTTCGTCAATAAAAAAAGAATACGTATCGCTTTCAAACGCCTCTAAAAGTTGCCGTTCCGTCCAGGCACATTCGATAAACGCCGATTCCATTGCGGCAACGGACGAAATATCGTTTTTATTTGCCGCGCGTATCATTTTTTAAGTTCCCGTTCCGCCTGCGACAGCATTGCGTACAGCGGTTCGAGCTTATCGCCGTCGATATAATCCGCGTTTTCGGCGGCAATGCGCATACATTCGCACTCGTCTGCGAGTTCGCCTCCGAACGCCGCGTGCGAACGCTCGTCGGTCATGAGCAGGCAGTCGCCGTTTTTCAGAATAAGCGCCTCGACCTCGTTTTTTTTCATTGCTACGGGCGCAAGAATTTCCGTGCCGTTTTCGTATTCGGCAACGTAGTACATGTCCGCCCAGCCGTACACGACCGACAGAATTTTGCCGCCGTGATTACCCGCGAGCATGCGGTTGTAGACGACCGCTTTTGCGCTTTTTCCGAGCGCATAGCACAGCGTTTTCACGGTTACCGCGCCTATTCTTATTCCCGTAAACGATCCGGGTCCGATAACGCATGCAAAAAAGTCGCATTCGGACGGCTTCATATCCAATTTACCGAGCATTTCGTCGATTGCGGGCAGCACGACTTTGGACGCCTGCATGCCGTCGGGATCGCAAAACCACTCGTATTTATCGCCGTTTACAGCCAGAATTTCGGTCGTTTTGCCGGCGGTGTTTATCATTACGTATTTCATACTTAAAACTCGATGTGCTGAATTTTATCGCTTTTGCTTCTTCTGTACAACACGATTTTGCTGCCCACCGCGGTTACAGGTTCGGCAGACAACTTTTCGGCAAGCTCGCCGATAAGCTCCTTGGCTTTTTTGTCGCAGTTGCGAAGAACGGTTATTTTGATGAGTTCGCGTTTTTCGAGCGCGGCGTCCAGTCCTTCAAGAAGCGCGTCGGACACGCCTCCTTTTCCTATCTGAAAAATAGGTTCTATGGTGCTTGCCATGCCGCGCAGATTGGCGCGTTGTTTGCTTGTCATATTCATAAAACTACAATCTCCCTCGTGTTTTCGTCCACGTATTTTATTTCGATTTTAACGGCGTTTTCGGGCAGAACGGACTTGATATTGCCCGCCCATTCGATAAGGCACACGCAGTTTTCCGCGCCTATATAATCGCACAGTCCCGCGGCGTACGCCTCTTCCCCGCTTGAAAGGCGATAGGCGTCAACGTGGCAAAGCGTTAATTTTTCGCCCGCGTACTCGTTCATTATCGTAAACGTGGGGCTTGTGATCTCTTCTTTTATTCCCAGTCCCGCGGCAAAGCCCTTGGAAAACACGGTTTTGCCCGCTCCGAGCTCGCCCGAAAGCGTGATTACCTCGCCGCCGAACGCCTTTTTTGCCATATCGAAAGCGAAAGCAAAAGTTTCTTTTTCGCCGTGACTTATTTTTTCAGTCAATGTTTTCTCCTCTTTCCTCTTCGGGAATTTCGCTCTCTTCGGTTCCGAAAATGTATTTAAGCGAGCGCGACAGGCTCTTGTACAAGAAAAACGTGATTGCGCTGACAAGCAACGCTTTTCCGATATTGAAGACTATCATGTACGGCAAAACGCTGTTGAAAACCGCCGCCGCGCTGTCTTTCATATAAAGCGGGAACGTGATAAAGCGGTTTACTATAAGCGCAGATACAACCTGCATGAGGCAGCCTACGCACAGCCACAGAACGACGTTTTTTCTGCCCTTTTTAAATCTGTACATAATTGACGGAATAATCGCATACGACACGGTCATTATAAAGTTGCCTATTTCTCCCACTCCGCCGGTCGTGGAGTGCGTAAAGAACCACAACAGTTGCTTTAAGCCTTCGCACACGATCATGGCAACCGGTCCGAGCGTGAATCCGCACAGCATGGTCATTACGTTTGAAAAGTCGAGCTTTAAAAACGCGATGGGCGCGGGCATGGGTATTTCGAGAAAACTGAGTATATATCCGAGCGCGACGAACACCGCGGTCATTACGATATACTTGGTAATTTTCCTTTTCTTTGTAAGTACTTTCATTGTAGTCCTCGGGGAAAGTTATTTCATCATTTTCCGCTTAACGTACGCTATTTTGCGAGCGGCTGTTTTTGCACGAATCGCATATTTTCGTCTTTACCGTTCAAGCCGCATATTCTGAAAACAAACGGAGCCAACAGCAGCGCGGCAAACGCCACGAGCGCGTATCGAATAAACGAATACACGAGCGGATGAGTAAAGTTTACGGCAATAAACAGATATTTCAGTCCTTCCTTTACGGCAAGCACGATGACGGCGCCTACGATTATTTTTATAATCTGTTTCCACCACTCGCATTTGACGTTGAGGCGAACGTAACGCTTTTCGAGCGCATAGGCAAGCGTTGCCGCGCCGTATCCGCCCAGAACGTCGTACACCTGACCGCTTTCGACTTTCAACACGGCAAGAATTATCGCGATGACAAGGCACAGCGGCGAAATCACGAGGCAGAACTTATCGTCGTATTTTTCGATTAAGCCGTACAAAAACGTGAGCGCAATTCCCAGTATTATTCCCAGCGAACAGCCGGAAAGCACGTCGCTTAAATAGTGCTGACCGAGATAAACGCGCGACAGCATTACGAGTGCCGTGAGAGCGGCGCCCGCAATTATTACCCACGCCCTGCGAAATTTAAGCGCGGATTGCGTGGTCAGACTTGCAGCCGAGTGCGAATGCCCGCTTGGGAAAGAATAGCCGCTGCTTTTTGCGCCTATCGACTTTACTTCGCCGGTTTCAAAGGGGCGCGGACGGCGGAAAATCTGCTTCATGCCCGCCATGGTTGCGGCGCTGATCAGATAGACGTTTATAATGCGGAAGCCGAATTTTTTATCCACGCACCAGAAAATCGCCACGGCAACCAGAATGAAAAACATTTCGTCGCCGAGAGCGGTTATCGCAAGCGCGAGCTTATCGAGAAACGGATTGGAAAAGCGCTGCAAAAACGCGTTTATTCCTATTTCCATCAATCGACGTCCTTAAAGACTTTGACGTTGTTTCCGTCCGACCACAATCTTTCGATGGAGTAAAACTCTCTGAGTTCGTCGTAGAAAACGTGCATTATTACGCCGCCGAGATCGACAGCCGCCCACTTGGGGTCGATGTCGCGGTGGGTGATTTTAATTCCGCGTTTTTCAAGCTCCTCGCAAACGTAGTCGGTGAGCGCGCGTACCGCGGTGGTCGAAGTTGCGCTGACAAGCACGAAATAGTCGGCAACCACGGTTTTTCCGCGAACGTCGATTATGGTAACGTCCTTGCCCTTTCTGCCGTCCAGCAGTCTTGCGGCAGCCGTTGCCAGAGTTTCGGTATCGTTTAAGTCGAGCTCATCAAGCCATTCAGTAGTTATTAACACTTTTGTTCTCCTTTTCGTATCGTTTTTTCAAGCCGATCGCGGCAAGCAAGCGTGCGCTTGTCTATTTCGGCATTTTTGCTTTTCAAATAATTTACGGTGGCGTTAAGTATATCCAGCATTGCGCCGTCGAGATCGACAAGAATTTTTTGTCTTATCGGCTCGACTCCGGGCGTAGTTCTGCCTTCTTCCACGTAGTCGGCGCAAAAAACTATTTTATCGAGAATCGTCATGTTTTCGTCGCCGGTGGTGTGCAGCCTGATTGCCCGTAAAACCTCTTCGTCGGTTATTTTCAGGTCGTAGCGCGCTATCGCCTCGCTTGTGTAGCAGTGCTCGACGGGCGGCAGGGCATGCTTTGCCTCATC
>CAKQJJ010000136.1 GCA_934247335.1 uncultured Clostridia bacterium
AAATTCAGTTTCGTGTAGGAGTTATATTTATGCAACTTAAGAAAAACGTGCTCTATTCGCGCGAAACGCTTGAAAAAAGAATTGCCGAACTCGGAAAGGAAATAAAAGCTTCCTATCCCGCCGACGACAAGCCGATAATCTGCCTGTGCGTTCTTCGCGGCGCCGTAATGTTTTACGCCGATCTTATGAAGTCCATCGACGACGAACGCGTAGTTTTCGATTTCATCACGCTGTCCAGCTACGACTATACCACCACGACCGGAAAGGTAAAACTCGTGCAGGATCTTCGCTGCGACGTAAAAGACGCTCACGTTCTCATCGTTGAAGACATTATCGACTCGGGCTACACCTTGCAGTATCTCAAAAAGTATTTTGCCGGAAAGGAAGCCGCCGACGTCAAAGTCGCAACTCTTCTCGACAAGCCCATGGCAAGAAAGGTGGACATCACCCCCGACTTTACCGCGTTCACGCTGGCTCGTCCCGCGTTTATTATAGGCTACGGCTTGGATCTCGACCAGAAATACCGCAATCTCGACTGTATTCTGGAAGTAATCGAATAAAATGGACAAGTCCGCGCTCATTTTACCGGGCGAACGACTGGACGATTTGCTCGTCAACGGCTTGTATATAATACAGCGCCCCGACGTTTTCCGCTTCGGATGCGACGCCGTGGAACTTGCCGATTTCGTCACGGGAGGAAGCCGCGACTATGCCTGCGACCTCGGAAGCGGCAGCGGAATAATAGCCATTCTGCTCGCCGGCAAAAAGGGAATAAAAACCACCGCGGTCGAAATTCAGGAAAACATGGCGGATATGTCGCGCCGCAGCGTGGAATATAACCACCTTTCCGATAAAATCGAAGTGGTAAACATGCCCATGCAAAACTTTCTCTCTCCGGACACGATCGGGAAATATTCCGTCGTGGTTTGCAATCCGCCGTACAGAAAGGCGGGCAGCGGCGAAATGCAGAAAACCGATTCGGTTTCGCTTGCGCGCCACGAAATAGCCGTAAAGTTTGAAGAAGTGGCTTTCGTCGCTTCAAAACTGTTGAAGCAGGGCGGCGCGTTTTATACGGTAAATCAAACCGAAAGATTGGCTGAAGTCATCGGGCTTTGCCAAAAAAATCGGCTCGAACCCAAAATTTTGCAGATATTAACGCCGTCGCCAGACAAAAAACCGCATTTGTTTTTGCTTAAATGCGTTATGGACGGCAAAACGGGCTTATCGGTGCTGCCCCAACGAGTAATCCGCACCGAAGTATAAAAAGGAGGCACAACATGCTGTACGTCGTGGCAACGCCCATCGGCAACGCCGAAGAAATAACTTTCCGCGCGGTCGAAACGCTTAAATCGGTTGACGCAATCCTGTGCGAAGACACTCGCCACAGCCGTCCGCTTCTTAGTCGCCTCGGAATAGAAAAACCGCTTATCAGTTATCAGAAATTCAACGAGCGCGCTCGCTGCGCCGAAATTCTCGAAAGACTGAAAAAGGGCGAATCGATCGCCGTAATATCCGACGCGGGTATGCCCACGGTGTCCGATCCCGGTCACGTTCTCATCGACGAAGTTATCGCAAACGGGCTGGATTATACGGTAATCAGCGGACCTTGCGCCGCGATAAACGCGCTCGTTTTAAGCGGACTGTCCACCGAAAAGTTTTTGTTCGTCGGTTTTCTGCCAGATAAAAACGCGGACAGGGAAAGGGTTATCAACAAATACCGCGACGTAGACGCAACGCTTATATTTTACCTGCCGCTAAGCGACGTCGATTCGGTTATTGCCTATCTCGGACAAACGCTGGGAAACCGCAAATGCGCGCTTGTCCGCGAAATGACCAAAAAGTTTGAACAGGTCGTCCGCGGAACGCTGTGCGATTTGCCCGAATTTACGCACAAGGGCGAATTCGTTCTCGTGGTGGAAGGCGATAAAGAACAAAATAAAGAACTTAATGCGCTGTCGGTTGCCGAACATATCGATTTTTACCTCAAAGGCGGCGTAGACAAAAAAGAAGCGATTAAAAAAGTCGCGCGCGATCGCGGCGTGTCAAAATCCGAAATATACGCCGAAACGCTCGGCAATAAGTGAGGTTGTATGGAAACGGTTAAAAAATTATGGAGAGAGGCGCTGTCCGTTCTCGAAACCGAGGCAAGCGCAATAAGCTTCGACGTGTGGATTCGTCCGCTCGAAGCCGTCGATATCGACGGAGACAAGCTCGTGCTGGTCGCTCCCACGGACGGAAACGTCATTGCGATAAACAATCAGCTTCGCCCGCTCATATGCGAAGTTCTGCACCGGATAAATCCGCTTATTTCCGACATCGAACTGAGAGTGTCGTCCGCCTCGCCCTCGGGAGAAGCAACTCTTCCCGAAAGCGTTCCCGAACCCGAACCGGAACCCGAGCAGAAAAACAAAATTCAGCTGGGCTTTGACAGCGGTCTTATCAATCCGCGCTACACTTTCGACAATTTCGTCGTCGGCAAGTGCAATCAGCTGGTAGTCGCCGCGGCAAAAGCGGTGGTTATGACGCCCGGAACGCTTTACAACCCGCTGTTTATTTACGGCGGCGTTGGCTTGGGCAAAACTCACATAATGCACGCCATCGGCAACGCAATCCGCAAAAACGATTCCTCGCTTAAAGTGGTGTACATATCCAGCGAAAAATTCGTCAACGAGTTCATCGAAGCCATCCGCGTAAGCGGCGGAGCGGGCGAATTCCGCGAAAAATACCGTAGCGCCGACGTCCTGATGATCGACGATATTCAGTTTATTTCCAAAAAAGCGGGAACGCAGGAAGAGCTGTTCCACACTTTCAACGATTTGTGCCAGGCAAACAAGCAGCTTATTTTTGCGTCCGACCGCGCGCCCAAGGAAATTCCCGATATAGAGGACCGTCTTCGTTCGCGTTTTGAATGGGGGCTTATCGCCGACATTCAGCCGCCGGATCTCGAAACGCGTATCGCCATTTTGCAGAAAAAAGCTCAGGCGGAAAAACAAAACGTCCCGCCCGAAGTCCTCAACTTCATGGCGGCGCGCATCGACAACAATATCCGCGAAATGGAAAGCATGCTCAACAAGGTTATTCTGCTTGCCAAACTGTACGACAAGCCCATCACGCTCGAACTCGCGCAGGAAACTTTCAAGGATTACAACGAACCCAGCGAAGAGATAGTGGGAGCGGACGACATAATCGACAGCACTTGCAAATATTTCGGCGTCAGCCGCGACGATTTGCTGGGCAAAAAGCGCGATAAAAAGATAGTCGAACCTCGTCAGATCTGCATTTACCTCATTTCCGAAATGCTGCCGCTGCCGTTGACTTCCATAGGAGGCATCATGGGCGGGCGCGATCACACCACCATTATGCACGCCAAGAACAAAATCGCAACCGCCGTCGGCAAGGAAGAGCGTTACCGCATTGCCGTCCACGATATACGCGATATGGTTTACAAAAAATAAATTTCAAAAACAAAGCAATAAAGTCGCTTCGGGCAAACCCCAGGGCGGCTTATTTTTTTACTGCAAAAATTTCTTCTATCGCCTTTATAAAAGCCGAAACTTCCTGCTCGGTATTGCAGTACGAAAGCGAAGCGCGCACCATTCCCTTTTGCTCGGTGCCCGCCGACCTGTGAATAAGCGGCGCGCAGTGCAGTCCGCTGCGCACGCACGTGCGGTATTTTTCGGACAGAATATCGGCGACTTCCCCCGAATCGAATTGCCTCAGATTAAACGATACTATCCCCGAAGGCGAACTTTCGGGCGAATAAATGCGCACGCCTTTTACGTCTTTCAGCCCGTTATACAAAAGAGAAGTAAGGCTTACGAGTTTTTGCCTGCGCAAAGCAAATCGGCTTTTACACAGTTTCGCTGCCCGTGCCATCGCCGCAACGCCCGGAAGATTCAGCGTTCCCGCTTCCAGTCCTTCCGGGTAGCTTGCCGGCTGAACGAGAGAGGACGAATTTGTTCCCGTTCCGCCGAAAATTAACGGCGTGATTTCCGCCTTTTCGCTTAAAATAAGCGCGCCGCACCCGGGCAGAGCGTGCAGCCCCTTATGCGCGGGAACCGCAAGCATATCGATGTCGTATTTTCGTACGTCTATCGGGATATGCCCTGCCGATTGCGCGGCATCCACGAGAAACAAAACGCCGTTCTTACGACATATCTCGCCGATTTTTTCCACCGGATTTACCGCGCCCGTAACGTTGGATACGTGCGTCACGGCAACGAGAGCGGTGGAAGGGCGCAACGCCTGCAACACGCCCGCCGGATCTATCGTTCCGTCGTCGCCCGGAGCGATTACGGTAAGCGAAATGTGTCCGCGCCGTTTCAGCTCGAATAAAGGACGAAGAACGGCGTTGTGTTCGAGCGCGGTGGTTATTACGTGTTTTCCGTACAGATTGCTGCCGAAAATCGCCGCGTTCAACGCGTGAGTGCATCCG
>CAKQJJ010000137.1 GCA_934247335.1 uncultured Clostridia bacterium
GAATTGAGCGGGAAAGTTTTGTCCGCGCGATTGGTTGTCACTCTGAACGTGCCCTCGTCGCGGCTGAGATTTACGGCAAGCTCGGCAATTTTATCCATATCGCTGTCGCATTCGTACGCAACGCTTATGGAATGAATTCCGAACGTTTTCGTAAGAGCTTCGATAATTGCGTTTTCTTCGGACGGCTTGTATCCGGAGACGATATAACGTGCGGGAGCGCGCTCGAAGTCGTGCTCGTAAGCCTTTATGTTGTCGTTTATGTTTTTAATCAGCGCGTTTTCAAAAAAACGGCGGTTTTTGCCTTTAAGATGAATTTCGCCGTAGCGAATGAGAATAAGTTTATCCAATTTTATTACCTCTCAGAGCTTGTATTTTTTGTGCCAGCGCCTTTGCAACGGCGTCTATTTCCTCTTTTGTGTTTTCGGGCAAAAGACTGAATCTCAGCGTGCCGTCGATGACGTTTTGCGGCAGACCCATTTCGCCTAGAACCCGGTTGCCCGAATGTCTGCTCGAACATGCGGAACCTCTTCCTATGTAGATATTTTCGTCGGCAAGCATGGTTTGCAGAATTTCCGCTTTGCAGCCCGCAAACGAAGCCGCGACGATGAAGTGCGAGTTTTTATCTGTATCGCCTATAATCGTGCATCCAGGGATACCGCCGAGTTTTTCAAGCAAATATTCGTATTTATCGGCAACTTCGTCAAAGTTGGTTGTTTGAGAATATATTTTTGCCGCTTCCGCCATGGCGATTATACCGGCGACGTTTTCGGTGCCTGAACGCATTCCGCCCTCCTGTCCGCCGCCATTTATATACGGGCTTAAATGGATTTTTTCATTCAGATATAATGCGCCGATTCCTTTCGGGGCGTGAAATTTATGCCCGGATATGCTGTACGCGTCCACGCCGAGCGATTTCACGTTTACCGGAATTTTCAAAAAAGCCTGAACTCCGTCCGAGTGAAAAATAATGCCTGGATTGATTCTTTTTGCTTTTTGCGAAATAAACCCGATATCGTTTATCACGCCGGTTTCGTTCGACACGTGCATGACCGACACGAGGCAGGTTTTTTTATCTATTTTTGATAGTAAATCGTCCGTATCCACGGCGCCGTTTGGCTTTAGGCGGGCAAAACGAACGTCGTAGCCCTTGCTTTGCATTGCCAGCGCGCTTTCGTAAACGCACGCGTGTTCGCCGGCAGAAACGACGATGTTGCCGTTTTTGTTTTTGAAACCGTTTTTGATTATCCAGTTGTTGCTCTCGGTTGCGCACGAAGTAAAGTAAACTTCGTTTTTCTTTGCTCCGAGCATATCTGCAATTGTTTTTCTTGCGTCGTCTATATCGGAATGAATGCGGATAGCCGGCTTATACGTTGCGGACGCGTTAAAAAAATTATCTTTATAGTATTTGTCCATCAGCTCTACGACTTGCGGGTAAACCGCCGTAGTGCTTGCGTTGTCAAAATAAATCATCGGTTATTTCTCCGAATTTTCGTTTTCCGCGGTTTCGGGCGAAACTTTGTCGGTTTCGTTGCCGGAATCGGTGTTTTTGCCGTTTTTAATTGCCTGTTCTTCTTTTTTCAAAATGAGTAGTAAATCTCTGTCGAATGCAGATTCGCGTTTCATCGCGCGCCTTAATGCGGTGGTGAACATATAATCGTATTCGAGTATCAGTACTTTTCGTTTTCCTTCGCAAGTTGCCGCAATGTACATATAAAAAGGGCTTGTTGCGTTGCAGGCGTAACTTTCTATTTTGTCGGCGGAAGTTTCGGCAAGCGAATACGACTCGCTCTTATAAATTCCGACGCTTTCGATATCGCAAAGATTTACGTCGATGAGCGGTTTTCGATTTAAATTATTTGAAATGCGCGCTATTCTCATTACGTCGTCATAAATAAAATAGTCGTATTCAAAATAGCGTTTGGCAAGTTGTCTGAAAAGAAAATAACAGCCGAGAAGAGGCATTTCTATCAGCAGAATTATCAGAATGTTGTAAAAAATAACCGTTCCCTGCGAAACGCCGTCGCGTGCGTTCCACGGTAAAAGAATAAGTATCAGCGCCGCCGCAATGAACATTGCGTACACCGAAACTCTTCTTAAAATAATAAACGTTTTTCCTGCGTTTCCTCTGTTTCTCGGATTTGCCGCGTTGAATTCAAAATACTCCATTTTTCACCTACTTTACGGTTACTATTGTAACACCGTTGTCGCCTTCGCCGTAGCGTCCGAAACGGAAACTTTTTACGAGTGGCATGCTTTTCAGGTAGCTCTGAACGCCGCGAGCAAGAGCCATCGTGCCTTTCCCGTGCACTATGCGCAGTTCCTTGTCGGGCGACGAATGCGCGGATATAATGTACGGCTCTATCGTTTCGATCGCTTCGGAAACCGTTTGACCGATAACCATGATTTCCGGAATTATTCCGGACGGGGTTGTCGGTAGAACAGGAGCTTTGGGCGTTTTTTTAATCTTTTCCGGCTTGTTTTTTACCGGAATTTCGCCCAGATCGCTTGTTTTTACGAAAGTGGTAATATTTCCGCTTTTAACTCGCACTTCGCCTTTTTTGTTTGGAGGCTGAAGAATTTCCGCTTCCGAATTAAGACTTTTAATCATGACGCGCGTGCCGGCTTTGATTTTTTCGGGGGCAAGAGTCGCGTATTCGATTTTTTCGTCTTCGTTTAATTTGTATTCGAGGTCGACGAGCTTGTTCCTCTGTATTCTTGCAGCAAGCAGATTTTGCTCGTTTGCAGCTTCGGAAAGTTGTTTCATTTCCTCGATTATATTTTCCGCCTGCGAAACTTTTGAAGCCACGATCCGCTTTACTTCGGCAGTTGCGTTGCTTTTGATTTTTTCGTACAGCGCGTCGGTTTTTTGTTTTTCCGCTGACAGCGCGCGTCTGTCAAGATCGAGTTGTTGTTTGAGATTGACGGCTGCCGCCTTTTCCTGCTCGGCTTCGTTTTTGATTTTTTCGGCAGAACGGATGATGTTTTCGTAGGCGATTTTATCCAAATCGAGATTTTTTTCGGCTTCACGAAGAACGAAAGCGTTCATGCCCAGCCCTTCCGCGATTTTAAGCGCATTGCTCGATCCCGGCATGCCGATAACCAGTTTATACGTCGGCATAAGAGTTTTTTCGTCAAACAACATGCAGGCGTTCATTACGTTTTTGGACGACAGAGCGTATTCTTTGAGTTTGTCGTAATGCGTGGAAACTATCGTTTTGCAGCCCACGGTTTCAAAGTACTTGATTATTCCTATCGCAAGCGCGGCTCCTTCCGTCGGGTCGGTTCCTCCGCCGAGCTCGTCTACGAGAACGAGCGATTTGTTCGTGACGTTATTGATTATATTGTTGATGTTTACTATGTGCGAAGAGAAAGTACTAAGTTCGTTGGAAATGCTTTGTTCGTCGCCGATATCGCAGAAGATTTCGTCGTAAACCGACACGGTGGCTTCTTTGCACGGCAACGGAATACCCGAATAAGCCATAAGGCACATAAGCCCCAGCGTTTTCATCGATACCGTTTTTCCGCCGGTGTTTGGACCCGTGATAAGCAAAACAGAATATCCTTCGCCGATACAGACAGACACGGGTACGACTTTGTTTTTATCTATCAGCGGATGACGCGCTTCTTTCAGGTTTGTAATTCCGGAGTTGGTCAAAAAAGGCTTAATTCCGCGTGTTTTTTCGCCAAAAATCGCTTTCGAGAATACTATGTCACACATAGTAATTTTGTTTTTGCATACGATCAGACTTTCGAGATCGTCGTTTACTCGTTTTGAAAAGTCGGCTAAAATTC
Source organism: uncultured Clostridia bacterium (assembly GCA_934247335.1). Classification (GTDB taxonomy): domain Bacteria; phylum Bacillota; class Clostridia; order Christensenellales; family Pumilibacteraceae; genus Neoclostridium. The sequence continues at coordinate 3,793 of CAKQJJ010000137.1, forward strand.
TCTCGATTTCGGCTTGTTCCTCCGCAAAAGCGGTTTGAAGTCCGTTATTCAGTTCAACGAGCGCAAACGGTTCGATAAACACGGTGGCGCCGGTTGCCGATTGGTCGTGAATAAGTCCGGGAACGCTCGAACGACATTCGGATTTTACCGGCAGAACGAAACGATTGTTGCGAACGGTGTACAGGTTATCCTGCAAAAATTCGGACGACGAATTGTTTTTGGTGTAAGTGGAAAGTTTTTCTTTCAGACGGGAGTTCAGGTTGAGAATATTTCGACGTATGGATTTAAGCTTGAAACTTGCGTTATCGCTCATTTCTTCGTCGCTTATAATACTGTCCTCTATGTCTTTTTGAAGTTTTTTGTCTACGTATAAATTTGCAAGCTCGTTTTTCAGTAAAACTATGTCATCGCCGGTCGAATCGATTTTTTCTTTCAGATACGCCGCGGCTTTCAAAACCCGTGCGATTTTAAGCAATTCGCCCATGTTGAGCGTTATACCCACTCTGTTTTTCGCTATGATTTCACTTACGTCGTCTATTGCGATTACGGGCGAAAGCAAATATTTACCGCGAATTAGCATCGCTTCTTCGGTGAGATTTTGCAAGCGTTTCGCTTCGGCAAGATTATACTCC
>CAKQJJ010000138.1 GCA_934247335.1 uncultured Clostridia bacterium
GGAGAAAACCGAGCTTATCGGTCAGTTCGGCGTGGGCTTTTACGCCGCGTTCATGGTGGCAAAGAAAGTAGAAGTTACCTCTAAGGCGTACGGAAGCGACAAAGCTTTCACCTGGTCGAGCGAGGGCGTGGACGGCTACGAAATAACCCCTGCCGAAAAGGAAAGCGCGGGTACTAGCATCAAGCTGTATCTTAAAGACGACGATGACGACTGCAAATACGGCGAATATGCGGAAGAGTATTACCTGCGCATGCTGGTTAAAAAGTATTCCGACTATATCCGTTACCCGATAGTCATGGACGTAACGCGCACCAAGAAAGAAGAGGGTTCGGACGAAGAAAAGACGTACACCGAAACGGTTACTCTCAACAGCATGGTTCCGCTGTGGAAAAAGCAGAAAAGCGAAATCAAAAAGGAAGATTACGATTCGTTCTACGCCGCAAAATTCCACGATTACGAGCCGCCAGTACGCGTTATTCACGCCAATATCGAAGGCGCGGTAAACTACACGGCGCTTCTGTTTATTCCGTCGCACGCCGGAGCGGATTATTATACCAAAGATTACAAAAAGGGTTTGCAGCTGTACAGCAACGGCGTTCTCATCACCGACTGCTGCGAAGAACTGGTGCCCGATTGCTACGCGTTCGTAAAGGGAGTCGTGGACAGCGGCGATCTGTCGCTTAACATTTCCCGCGAAACGTTGCAAAAAGACCGCCAGCTTAAAGCAATCGCTTCCGGAATAGAAAAGAAAATAACCGCCGAGCTTACCAAAATGTTGGAAAGCGACCGCGAAAATTACGAAAAGACCTTTATGAATTTCGGTTTGTCGCTCAAATTCGGAGCGTACAACAACTTCGGATTCAAAAAAGATCAGCTTAAAGACCTGCTTATGTTCTATTCCGCCGAAAAGCAGAAGCTCGTCACGCTCAAAGAGTACGTTACCGACATGAAAGAAGGTCAAAGCGAAATATTCTACGCCTGCGGAACGAGCTACGACGCGATAGGTTCGATGCCGCAAACCGAACAGGTGCGCGCAAAAGGCTACGACATTCTGTACTTTAAGGACAGCGTGGACGAATTCGTAGTAAAAGTATTAAACGAATACGAAGAGAAGAAGTTCAAAAACGTGCAGGACGGCGATCTCGACCTCGGCAGCGAGGAAGAGAAAAAGCAGCTTGAAGAAAAGCGCACCGAATACAAGGACGTTGCCGAATTCATGAAAGAAAAACTTGCGGGAAAAGCGGAGGACGTTCGCTTTACCGATAAGCTGGGCAAGAGCGCCGTTTGCCTGTCCGCCGACGGCGAAATTTCGCTGGAAATGGAAAAGACGTTCAAATCCATGAAAGCCACTTCGCCCGTGCCGGTAGAAGCAAAGAAAGTGCTTGAAATCAATCTCAATCACCCGGTTGCCGAAAAGCTTAAAACTTTGTTTGAAAGCGATAAGGACAAGCTGGAAAAATACGCCAAGGTGCTTTGGGGCGAAGCTCTGCTGCTTGCCGGATTCGACCTCGAAGACGCGTCCGAATTTACCTCTCTTGTCAGCGATCTGATGTAATTATATGACCACGACGTTAATAATCGCGGGAATCACTGCGGCTTTAATGGTGCTTAGCGTACTGTTAAAGCCGTATATTTACGTAAAAAAGTTTAAAATCGGGCTGTATTGGATAATATGCGCGGCAGGAGCGGTCGTGATGTTGCTGACCGGGCGGCTTTCCGTAGCCGACGCTTGGAGCGGAATAACCGCGCCTACTGCCGTAAATCCGCTTAAAATCCTGGCTCTTTTCATATCGATGACGCTTATATCCGTGTTTCTGGGCGACGCGGGATTTTTCGACGTGTGCGCCGACAAGGTGTTCCGCTCGGCGGGAGGAAGTCAGTTTAAGCTGTTTCTAACGCTCTACGCCGTAGTGGCGGTGCTTACCGTTTTTACGTCCAACGACATAATAGTGCTTACGTTCACGCCGCCCATATGTATGTTTGCGGCAAAAGCCAAGGTTTCGCCGCTACCCTATCTCGTGGGCGAATTCGTTGCCGCCAATACGTGGAGCATGATGCTCATCGTCGGCAATCCCACCAATATTTACCTTGCTGGAAGCGCGGGAATAACTTTTGCCGAGTATTTTTCGGTTATGTGGCTGCCGGCAATCGGCGGAGGAGTCGCGTCGCTCGCGGCAATGCTGCTCGTGTTCGGCAAAAAACTGCGCGAGCCTTTGTGCGGCGGCGAAAGCGCCGAAAACAAGCCGGTCGAGTTTCGTAAAGTCCCGCTTATAGCGGCGCTTATTCATCTCGTCGCGTGCATAATCATGCTTGCAATTTCCTATTACATAGGCGTTGAAATGTGGATTATCTGCGTCGTTCTGGCTGCGAGTCTTATAATTTTCAACGTCGTTTACGACCTGATAACGCAAAAGAGCGTGCGCCCGGTGCTGCGGTCGATAAAGAAAGCCCCGTACGAGCTGATTCCGTTCGTTCTGAGCATGTTCGTAATCGTGCTGGCGCTTTCGGAATGCGGCTTTACTTCGCTTGCGGCAGACTGCCTGTCTACCGGCGGCAAAATCGACGGAGTTACGTTTTCTTTTCTGTCGGCGCTCACGTCCAACGCGCTCAACAACATTCCGGCTGCGGTATTGTTCGAGAAAATAACGGCGGGCGGCAATCTTGCGGCGGTGTACGGCGCAATTATCGGCAGCAACGTCGGCGCGTACATAACGCCCGTCGGCGCGCTTGCCGGCATTATGTGGACCAATATTTTAGGCGAATACCGCGTGAAAATGAACTTTATAAAATTCACGTCGGTGGGGCTTGCGGCTGCGCTTCCCACGCTTCTCGTCGCATCGCTTATGCTGCTTATAGTTTTGTAAAATTACAACGGGTTTGTTATAGTGCAACAAACCCGTTATTTTGTGTAAATAAAAAGCGTAAAAAGGCATTGCTTTAACAAAAAAGTTGTGCTACAATACATAATATATAGCTACGGAGAAACTTAACGCATGAAAGATAAAATAAAAATGTCGGTTGCGGGGCTCGGTTCAAGAGGCAGCAACCTTATAAAAGACGTTCTTTGCAATCGCAACGATATCGAAATAATCGCGGTTTGCGACGTATATCCCGACAGAGTGGAGAAAAATATTGCCGTAATAAAGGAAAAAACGGGCGTAACTGCTGCCGGATATTCCGACTACAACCAAATGTTTGCCGTCGCCCGCCCCGATGCCGTTCTGGTGTCCGCAGCATGGGAATACCACACCGAGATAGCTATTGCCGCGCTCAAAGCGTGCGTTGCCGTCGCGATGGAAGTGGGCGGATGCTATTCGGAAGAGGAAATGTGGGAGCTCGTACGCACGTGGGAGCAAACGGGAACTCCGTTTATGTTCATGGAAAACTGCTGCTACGACAAAGCCGAAACTTTTGCCACAAATATGGCGCGTTCCGGCAAATTGGGCGAAATCGTGCATTGTTCGGGCGCGTACTCGCACGATCTGCGCGAGGAAATCGCCGGCGGCGACAAAAACAGACATTACAGACTGCGCAACTATCTCAATCGCAACTGCGAAAACTATCCCACTCACGAGCTGGGTCCGATAGCGAAACTATTGAAAATAAACGCCGGCAACCGATTCGTGTCGCTGGTGTCGGTGACGTCGGAATCGGCGGGAATGGAGCAGTATATTGCCGATAATGCGGATAAATATCCGACGCTCGTCGGCAAAAAGTTTGCTCAGGGCGATATCGTAAATACTATTATCACCTGCGCCGGCGGACAGACCGTTCTGCTTCGCCTCGATACTACTCTTCCGCGGTTTTACGAGCGCGATTTTATCGTCAGAGGAACCAAGGGCTTTTATTCGGGAAACTGCAATATAGCGTTTATCGACGGCGTAGATCCCGACGAATTCGATACGTTGAAGGCGTACAAAGAAATGTTCGACAGCGGAAAGAAATATCCCGAGTTTTTGCCGGACGCCTGGAAAAACATAACGCCCGAGCAGATGAGCGCGGGTCACGGCGGAATGGACTGGTTCGAGTTTGAAGAATTTTTCGCCTGCCTTAAAGAGGGTAAGCCGATGCCGCTCGACGTGTACGACGCCGCAAGCCTTATGATAGTGTCCGCCCTCAGCGAGCAATCGATTGCAAAAGGCGGCGCGCCTGTGGCTTTCCCCGATTTTACCTGCGGAAAGTGGCTCGTAAGACGGCACAAGGACGTCAATCTCATCAATTGCAAGTAAAGCTTGTCAAAGCAAAATAAGCGACGTTTTTTTAAGAAAACGGCTACTGAAAAACGTAATATTGGGTGGGTATGCGTCTTTTTTCGTAGTTAACGCG
>CAKQJJ010000139.1 GCA_934247335.1 uncultured Clostridia bacterium
GGACTATATCGTTCAGGATATGGAACAGCGCCTCAACTATATGTACAACGGCATTAAGTTCGACGAATATCTGAAATACACCGGCAGCAGCATGGAGCAGTTCAGAAAGGATCGCGAGGAAGAAGCTAAAAACAACGTCAAGACCCGTCTTACCGTAGAGGCAATCATCAAAGCCGAAAATATCGAAGCAACCGAGAAGGACGTTGACGAAGCGCTCGAAAAAATGGCAGAAACCGCTAAAAAGTCGCTCGAAGACTACAAGAAAGGCGTTTCCGCACAGCAGATCAACTACATCAAGAGCGATATTCTCATGAAGAAACTGCTCGATTTCCTTACCGAAAACAACACCTTTGAAAAGAAGGAAGCGGCAAAGAAGGAAACCAAAAAGGCTGCAACTAAAACCGAAACCGCAGAAAAATCGGAAAAAAAGGAAACCAAAAAGAAAACGACTAAAGAAGAAAAATAATTCCGGAGGTCGAAAATGATTAAAAACAATCTCGTCCCCATGGTCATCGAACAGACCAATCGGGGCGAAAGATCGTACGATATCTATTCGCGTTTGCTTGAAGATCGCATTATTTTCCTTACGGGGGAAATAAACGATTTATCGGCGGATATCGTAATCGCACAGCTTATCTATCTCGAAGGAAAAGATCCCGAAAAAGACATAAGCCTGTATATCAACAGCCCGGGCGGAAGCGTAACTTCCGGTATGGCTATTTACGACACGATGAACTATATCAAGTGCGACGTAAGCACCATTTGCGTGGGCATGGCGGCGTCCATGGGCGCGTTTCTGCTCTCGTCCGGCGCAAAGGGAAAGCGTTTCAGCCTTCCCAACAGCGAAATCATGATTCATCAGCCGCTGGGCGGCGCGCAGGGACAGGCAAGCGATATTAAAATTCAGGCGGATCATATCATGAAGATAAAGGACCGCATGAACCGTATTCTTGCCGCAAACACTTCGCAACTGCTTAAAAAAATCGAAAAGGACGTTGACAGAGACAATTATATGACTGCCGAAGAGGCGCTAAAATACGGTCTTATCGATAAAATATTCGATAAGCGCGTGTAGGAGAATTTAATTGGTTAATAAAAACGCTGAAATAAAATGCTCGTTCTGCAATCGACCCGAATCGCTTGTGCGGCAGATGATTGCGGGACCCAATAATCTTTTTATATGCGACGAATGCGTTAAAAGCTGTTATGATATGCTTAAAGGTTCGCAGGAACCCGCTCAGGATTTTACGCTTCCCACGCCGCACGATATTATGGCTCGCCTCGACGAGTATATTATCGGGCAAAGCGAAGCAAAAAAAGTGCTTAGCGTTGCGGTTTACAACCATTATAAGCGCGTCGATTACAACTTAAAGCACGGCGGAAAAAGCGATATCGATCTGAAAAAGAGCAATATTCTGATGCTCGGTCCCACCGGCTGCGGAAAAACCTTACTTGCCCAGACGCTGTCGCGTATTCTCAACGTGCCGTTTGCCGTCGCCGACGCAACCACGCTTACGGAGGCAGGTTATGTCGGTGAAGACGTCGAAAACGTGCTGTTAAAGCTTATTCAGGCTGCCGATTACGACATTAAAAAAGCCGAACGCGGCATTATTTATATCGACGAAATAGACAAAATCGCAAGAAAAGGCGAAAACGTCAGCATTACCCGCGACGTTTCGGGCGAAGGCGTTCAGCAGGCGCTTCTGAAAATCGTCGAAAGCACTGTGGCGTCCGTACCTCCGCAAGGCGGAAGAAAGCATCCTCAGCAGGAATGCTTGCAGATAGACACCACGAACATTCTGTTCATCTTCGGCGGCGCGTTCGTAGGACTGGATAAAATCATCGAAAAGAGACAAAGCGCTTCGTCGCTCGGATTCGGCGGAGAAATCAAGCGCAGCGAACTCGACGAGGACGAAATTCTCAAAAAAGTTCAGCCGCAGGACCTCATCAAATTCGGTCTTATCCCCGAATTTATCGGAAGAGTGCCGATAACAGTAAGTCTTACGGCGCTTGACGAAAACGCACTTGTAAACATTCTCACAAAGCCGAAAGACGCACTCGTAAAACAGTATATCGAGCTTATGAAAATGGACGGCGTGGACTTGACGTTCGACGACGACGCGGTTAAAGCGATAGCTCACAAGGCAATCGAGCTTAAAACCGGCGCGAGAGGACTGCGAAGCATAGTGGAAGATTGTATGCTGGACACTATGTTCGATACACCCACCGAGAAAGACGTTAAAAGCATCGAAATCACAAAAGATTGCATAGAGAAAGGCGCAAAACCCAAAGTTCTGCGCGAAGAAGAAAAATCCGCATAATAAAAGAACGGCATTTCACTGTTGAAGTGCCGTTTTTACTTGAAAATTTCATATTTATATGCTACAATAAATAAGCTGATATTTTAATGCGGTTTTAGTTTTGCCTGTATGCCGCACACGAGGTAACTTATTATGGAAGACAAACAGGAAATGGAAAAGGAAATATCGGGACAGAAAAGAATGAAGGTCGTGTTTATTCGCACCAACGTTCTTTTTCCCGGACAAATATTAAGTTTCGAGCTTGACAAAAATAACGACGTATTGCGCCTTATGGAAGAGGCTCGCGCAAAAAACGAAGATATACTCGTAATTGCCGAGAAAAACCCCGATAAGGAAGGCGCCGCGCCCGAAGACGCTTATTCGGTTGGGACTACCGCGCACATTACGCAGATACTGCGTTTGCCCAACGACGGCGGAAGAGCCGTGGTTCGCGGCGGCGAGCGAATGAAAACGCTCGAATACGTTGCCGTAGCTCCGTTTGAAGCGGTGGTCGAACCGTACGGGACCGACCTTACAGACGACGCCGAAAGCCGCGCGCTCGTAAAGCTTATTCAGGACGAATGCGCAAATGCATTTTCTTCGGCTGTCAAACTGAACAAAGATATCGTATCTCAGGCTTCCGTCGAATCGATCGACAGGCTTATTTGCGAGCTTGCGTATTTTTTGTTCCTGAAAGATTCCGAGCGGCAGGAAGTGCTTGAAATCGCAGACAAAAAGCAGCAACTCGAAGCCATTTATAAAAAGATGATCGCAAGCCGCGAAGTTCTGGAAGCCGAAAAGCGCATTTCTCAGAGAGTAAAGGAAAGCGTGGACAAAAACCAGAAGGAATATTACCTTCGCGAACAGATAAAAGCCATTCACGACGAGTTGGGTGACGACGAGGACGAAAAAGCAAGATATCTCGAAGTCGCAAAGGAGAAAAAGCTGCCGCCTTACGCCGTCGAAAAACTGCAAAAAGAAATTTCACGCATGGACAGAATGGCTGCAAATTCGCCCGAAGCAGGCGTTATAAGAACGTACATCGAATGGCTGCTGGACCTTCCTTGGGGAAAGGAATCGCAGGAAAATCCCGATCTGAAAAAAGCCGAGGAAGTGCTTGACGCCGACCATTACGGGCTTGAAAAAATCAAGGAAAGAATAATCGAATACCTTGCCGTTCATAAGCTTACGGACAACAACAAAGGTACTATTTTGTGCTTTGTCGGCCCGCCCGGAGTGGGCAAAACTTCGATAGTCGAGTCGATAGCTCGCGCAGCCGGCAGGCAGTTTGTTCAGATGTCTTTGGGCGGAGTGCGCGACGAGGCGGAAATTCGCGGACACAGAAGAACCTATATCGGGGCGATGCCGGGCAGAATTCTGTCGGGTATGAAATCCGCAGGCGTAAACAATCCCGTGTTTTTGCTGGACGAAATAGATAAAATGTCCAGCGATTTCCGCGGCGATCCCGCAAGTGCGATGCTGGAAGTGCTCGATCCCAATCAGAACGACAAATTCAAGGATCACTATCTCGAAATTCCGTACGATTTATCCAAGGTAATGTTTGTGGCAACTGCCAATACGACCGAAAGTATCCCGACGCCTCTTCTCGACAGAATGGAGCTTATCGAACTTACCGGCTACACTTACGAGGAGAAATTGCAGATCGCAAAGCGTTATCTGTTGCCGAAACAAATCAAAAACAACGGCATGAGCGATTGCGAAATTTCGGTGTCGGACGACGCGCTTATGAAAATAATTTCGGGATACACCCGTGAAAGCGGCGTAAGAAGCCTGGAAAGAGAGATAGGCTCACTCATTCGCAAACTTGCCGTAAAACGCGTAAACGACGGAAATACGTCTTTTACCGTAAACGCAGACGATTTGAAAAATTATCTCGGCGCAGTCAAATTCCGCGACGACGTAAAGGAAAACGAGCCTCTCGTCGGCGTTGCCACAGGGCTTGCCTGGACCAGCGTCGTAGGCGTTACTCTGAAAGACGAAACCGCGCTAATTCCCGAGGGA
>CAKQJJ010000140.1 GCA_934247335.1 uncultured Clostridia bacterium
GCTTCAACCCGCAAACTCTGCCCGAGGACGTCGTTATTCCCGAAAAAATAGGCGGCAAAGCGGTGGTTGAAATAGGCAGACTTGCCTTTTCCGAATGCGGAACGATAACGTCCGTTTATATCCCCGACAGCGTTAAAGAAATAGGCAAAAACGCCTTTTATCGCTGCAAAAAGCTTAAAAAAGTAACGCTCCCCGAAGGGCTTGAAAGGATAAGCGAATACTGTTTTTCCGCCTGTCGGTCTCTCAGCAGCATAAATTTGCCCGATTCCGTCGAGACGATCGGGGAATACGCCTTTTTGGGCACTAAAATAGGCGCGATAAAAATGCCCGCCTCGCTTAAAACGATCAAAGAATATGCGTTTTTATACTGTCTTCGCTTGCAAACTTCCATCCCCGACGGCGTTACGGTGGGCGAATACGCATTCGACAACGCTCATGAACAAATGCCGACTTCCGCCAATAGTTTTACGATAACGGATAAAATTATGCCGGGAACATACTCGTTTGGCGAAAGCACGATTTACACGTCGTTTATATCGGCGCCCGAAACGTGGAAAAACAAAAGCTGGTACAACAAAGATTGCCAGGTGTACTTTTATTACGGCTGCGAAATGGGCTATGACGAAAATACTCCGTACGTCCTTTCGGTTGCACTCGAAAAAAAATCGTCGGATATTCAGGACACCGTTCCCACCGCCGTCATACCGATTTTTTCCCAATCGGTTTTTCCTCTGCAACCGCCCTATCGCTACGGCTATAAGTTTTGGGGATGGAGCACGACGAAAGGCGCAACGAAGGCAGACTTTACCGAACTTTTTGCCAAGCTCGAACCGAACGACGACGGCATATTGGAAAACCATTATTACTACGTCAATTCGAAGGGCGACGAAAAAATAAACGTGCCGTTCGGCACCACGCTGTACGCCGTGTGGCAGGAGCTTGACGAAAACGGCAGCGTACTCATACCTGTTTAAGCAACGTAATCTATTTCTGCGTAAACAGCAAAACTTCGTAATCCACGGGCGGAGAAAGAATATTTTATCCGTCCTCGGAAATATATTTACAGGAGGAATGTAATCATGACATTCTCAAGAAAAAAGAACGCACTTATCGTAACCGCACTCTCTCTTCTGCTTGTTCTGACGTGTCTTTGCCCTGTTTTTTCCACTAAACAAGCCAATGCCGACGACATCCCGATTACTCAACGACATGTTTATTACTACAGCGATAGGGGAAATTTAGACAGCGCCATTCGTAACCAAATGCAGACCATCGGTATTCCGTCATCAAATTATCACAGCGAACTCGTAAGAGATAAAACTGCATTCTTTATGGACGATTTCATAAATTATGCAAACAATACAATGTATAACGGCATACAAAATGCCTATATAATTTTTGAACTGCGAGAAAATTTATTAGATTTTTCATCCTTGAATATCGTTCCTCAGTTCCTTTGGAAGCTAAATTACATGTTTCAGCATATGAAAAATAATGGCTGTAAAATCATGTTTATTTCAAATACGGAAGAATTTTTGCTTTACCTCGAAACTGATTTGGATAATCCAAGTAAGCTGCTCGGCATAAATCAGGAATACTTTATCAACGATTTGATAGACGACCCTGTTTTTGTAGGTAAAGTAGCCGCATTGGGAACTATTACTCGCAACGCCTATCCTACAAATTCGCAATTTTTCGGCAATATGAATTCATTGCGCAATCGTTACGGCGAACAATTCGATTACTATATATACAATGCGATACAGGACTTTTACGACATAGAAATCCCCGAACTGAATAACGTTGGCGAAATCTATTCTATCTGGTACCATCCAAACGATTTTTTCACTGTTAAGTTACCTGCCATGATTAAAGATTTCATTAACAACAGCTCTCTGTCAGAATATGACAATTGGTTCGGAAGAGCCGCACTAAACCATAAACCGATTGAATTCGGCGACAACGGCTGGATTTCACTTGGCGAAATCGCAGACGCCTATGAAAATATGCGACCTATTGAGTGGTTAATCCTTTGGGATCCTATTTTGGAGGACTAAATTATGAAAAAAACTATTCTATTTATTTTAACTACAATCATATGTTTTTCTCTCTTTGCATGTGCAAAAAACCCGCAGCAGAGTACGGTAAGCGACGTGGAAAGGTATTCGTATCTCGCTTTTGAAATCGACGACGAAAACGAATGCGTTACCGTCACCGGATACGACAAAAAAACTATCCCCGACCAGCTCGTCATTCCCGACTCAATCGACGGATACCCGGTAACGAAAATCGCAAAAAGTGCTTTTTACGATTGCAAAACCATAACGAGCGTAACCGTTCCCGCCGGTGTGGGCGAGATCGAGGAAAGTGCATTTGAAAACTGCACTTCGCTTAAAAGCGCACGCCTTCCGAACGGTTTGGCGAAAATTTCGCGATTTTTATTCCTTAATTGCACGTCTTTGGAAAACGTAAATATTCCCGAAAAGGTCACAAATATCGGCACCGGTGCGTTTTTATCCTGCCGAAAACTGACTTACGTCAGATTGCCGGAAACGCTCGAAAAAATAAGCTCGGCTGCTTTTTCCGATTGCGTTGCCCTTTCCGCATCCGTCCCGTCGGAAACCGAGGTGGAATCCAACGCTTTCGGCTGCAACTGTATCAACGCCGCTCACGCAAGCAGCGGCAGCATTATAATCGATCGGTCGTTGAAAGTACAGAAGAACTCGTTCGATAAAACGACGATATTCGCAACCTTTGAATATGCGCCCGATTCGTGGTTTTTCTACGATTATTCGTCCGCTTCGGAAAATCTCAGAGAATTATGGGCAGACAGTGCTTTCGTTTACTACGGCTGCTCGATTAAAGACGACGAAAACGGCGAAAAATACGTTTACTCGGTTCCCGCCGTGAAATATTCGCGCTCGACGCCGACGAAAACCGAATATTTTTCCATTCCTCGCAGCAGTCAATACTCGGGAAGCGCGGCTTTGCCTTACCGCGACGGCTACGCTTTTCTCGGTTGGACTACGACCGAAGGGAGAACAACGCCCGACTATACTTTCGTAAGCACTAAATACACCCCGACAAGCGGCTCCTCGTCGCTAAACGTCATGGGTACGCTCCCGGATTCGGGCGAAGAAGAGATTATTCCTCTCGGCACGACACTCTACACCGTGTGGCAAAAACTTCCCGATTAAACGAAAAGAAGTCCTTTTACTATATTGACAAAGGCAAAAAATCGTGTTAAATTTATCGATACAGTCAAAATATTACGTGACGAGGAACTACGATGAAAAAAGAAATTACGTTAAACGGCAGAACGTTCGGCTTTACTTACGACGAAGACGCGGATATTCGGATGCGGGCTATGCCGGACGAGAACGGCGTTTTCTGCTTTGCGATAAGTTTTAAGTGGGAAAAACCGTGCTTTCCGAAGAAAATTTCGCTTGAATGGGATATTCCCGCAATAAACGTGTACTGCATGTGGGACGCGCTCGAAAAGGAACGCTCGCTGCCCTACTTTGCACGAGCAACGCAGTCGCGCGTGGCGTACGGCATGCCGATTAAATCGCTGGCGTCCAAAAAAAGCAAAAACGTTTGCACGGTTGCGCTGTCCGACGTAAAAACTCCGCTTTCGCTGAACATGCGCGGCGATTGCACGAGCGGCTTGTTCCATATCGGCGTTGACTTTTTTACCATGCAGACAGGTCCGTTCGAGCGGTACGAAACCACGCTTTGGATTGACGAGCGCGCTCTTCCCCTGTCCGAAGCGGTAAAAGACGCCGTAAATCGGCTGAAAGCCCCGTATACCCGCGCCTATCCCACGCCCGAGAGCGCCCTCCTTCCGATGTATTCGACGTGGTATTCGTACATGCAGACCGTAACCGCCGAAAAAGCGCTGGAAGAGTGCCGCGAAGCCGTAAAATTCGGCATGAAAACGGTTATCGTGGACGACGGATGGCAGATAGAACGCAGCGACGGGGCGTACGGCTCGTGCGGGGACTGGCAGCCTGTTGAAAGCAAGTTCCCTGATATGAAGGCGTTTACGGACAGCGTTCACGCGCTCGGAATGAAAGTCGTGCTGTGGTACGCCGTGCCTTTTATCGGCAAAAACGCAAAAATTTATCCCGAATTTCTCGGCAAATACCTGTACGATTTGGACACGCACAACTGCTCGGTTCTCGACCCGAGATATCCGAGCGTGCGGCGCTATCTTATCGACA
>CAKQJJ010000141.1 GCA_934247335.1 uncultured Clostridia bacterium
GTGTACGCGACAAGTCCCGACGTTTATCTTCTCGACGAGCCGTCTTCTAATCTGGATATGGCGGCGATTGCCGAACTGAAAGAGAACCTGCGGCTTATAAAATCGCAAGGAAAAACCGTTATCGTGGCGGAACATCGCATTTTTTATCTTTCCGATATCGTTGATCGCGTAATTTATCTCGAAGGCGGCAGAATCGCGGGAGATTTTTCTTTCGGAGAATTCCGCTCGCTGACGAACGAGCAGCGGCGCGAAATGGGGCTTAGAGCAATCGATCTTTCGGAAGAAAAACCGATTTGCCTTTCCGATCATCTTGCGGATTTCGCGCTGGAATTGAAAAACGTGTCGTTGTCTTATAAAAAACGTCAGATTTTGCACGACGTTTCTTTGCGCGCCGCCTATGGCGAAGTGATAGCAATAGTCGGGCATAACGGCGCAGGCAAAACCACTTTTTCACGCGCGCTGTGCGGTTTGCATAAAGAAACGTGCGGGAAATATTTCCGGAACGGCAAAGCGCAAAAGCCAAAATCGAGAATGAAACGTTCGTATATGGTAATGCAGGACGTGAATTATCAGTTGTTTGCGGAAAGCGCAGAGGCGGAATGTACTTTCGGTATCAGGCATCCGGATACCGAACTCGCTAAAAAAACGCTGGAAGATTTAGGGCTTGCCCCTTTCGAGAAACGTCATCCGAATACGTTATCCGGCGGACAGAAACAACGCCTTGCCACGGCGGTTTCTATGGTTTGCGGGAAAGAATTGCTGATATTCGACGAACCAACGAGCGGTCTTGACTACGATAGTATGGCGCGTCTGTCGGCGCTCGTCCGTCGGCTTTCCGATATGGGGAAAATCATCTTTATCGTTACGCACGATTACGAGTTCGTTTGCAGAACTTGCGGACGGATTTTGCATTTGGACGGCGGTTCGGTGAAAGACGATATCCCGTTTTCGGAAGATAATTTTCCGAAGATTAAAGAAATATTCGACGTGAGGTAAACGATATGAAAAAAGAAAGAAGTACGTTCGGCTGGATATTTTCTTTCGCCGGACAGAAAAAATACAAATATGTAGTTAGCGTTTGCTTTGCCGTAATCGGCGCGGCGTTTCAGATTCTGCCGTATTTTATGACGGCTCGCGTGATCGGCAAACTGTTCGCGGGAAACCGCAACCTTTCGGAATATCTTCTCGACTGCGCGCTGATTGTCGCGTTCTGGCTTTTCAGAGTGCTTTTTCATTCGTTGTCAACCGCTCTTTCTCATCAGGCAACTTTTGCCGTACTCGGAAACGTTCGTAAACAAGGGTTGGAAAAACTGTCGAAAATGCCGCTCGGTAACGTACAGGCGCAAGGTTCGGGCGAGTTAAAAAATATTCTCGTGGAACGCGTGGACAGTATGGAACCCACCCTCGCTCACGCCATTCCGGAAATGAGCAGTAACGCCGCGGTTGCGGTTGCTACGTTGATTTATCTGTTTTGCCTTGACTGGCGTATGGCTTTGGCTGCGTTGATAACTTTTCCGCTCGGTATGGTGTTTTTTATGCTTATGATGGCGGGTTACGGTAAAAATTATGCCCGCACAGTGAAAACCACCAACGAACTGAACGATACGGCGGTAGAATATATCGGCGGAATCGAGGTCATCAAAGTGTTCGGCAAAGCGAAAAGCAGTTACGAAAAATTCGTCAACGCCGCAAAAAATTGTGCGAAAAGTTATATCGACTGGATGAATAAAAGTAATTTTTATTTTACTTTCGCTATGAACGTTATGCCCGCGACGCTTCTTTCGGTTTTGCCGATCGGCGGCTTTCTTTTGAAAAGCGGAACGCTTATGCCCGAAACGTTTATTCAGGTCGTCATACTTTCTATGGGGCTTATCACCCCGATTATCGGTTGTATGAAATTTACCGACGATCTCGCCAAGGTAAAAACGGTTATCCGTCAGGTAACGAATCTTCTTACCGCCCCCGAACTTATTCGCCCCGAAACGGACGAGGCAACGCCCGTCGGCAGTACGGTTGAGTTGAAAAACGTTCGTTTCGGTTACGGCGAAACGGAAGTCCTTCACGGTATCGACGTTACGTTCAAAGAAGGAACCGTCAACGCGCTCGTCGGCCCTTCCGGCAGCGGTAAATCGACGGTTGCAAAACTGATAGCGTCGTTCTGGGACGTCAACGACGGAAGTATTACCGTCGGCGGCGCGGATATCCGCAAAATTTCCGCGGAACATTATCACAGGTTAATCGCTTACGTTTCGCAGGATAACTTTTTGTTCGACGCTTCCGTTCGTGAAAATATCCGTATGGGAAAACCGGATGCGACCGACGAAGAAGTGGAACAGGCGGCGCGCGATTGCGGCTGTTACGATTTTATCGCGGGGCTTGAAAACGGTTTCGATACGATCGTCGGAAGCGGCGGAGGACATCTTTCCGGCGGCGAAAAACAGCGTATTTCCATTGCCCGCGCAATGCTGAAAAACGCGCCCGTCGTCATTCTTGACGAAGCGACGGCTTATACCGACCCCGAAAACGAAGCGATTATACAGGATAGCGTGGCAAGACTCGTGAAAGGAAAAACTTTGATAGTGATTGCTCACCGACTGTCCACGATTGCCGATGCGGACAAAATAGTCGTGCTTAACGACGGAAAAATCGAAGCGAGCGGAACACAGGTGGAACTTCTAGAAAAATGCCCGTTATACCGAACGCTCTGGAACGCTCATATTACGTCCCGCGACTGCTCGGAAGGAGGTGTATCCCGTGTTTGACATTTTAAAGAAATTCTTTCTCTTTTGCGATAAAAGGGAACGCCGCGAGTTTTACATATCTATCGTTCTCGGCGTTGTAGCCGCGCTGTTTTCCGCATTGAAAATCCCCGCCATCGCCGTTATTTTGCAAGCCGTTCTTAACGGAAGCGTTACGACGGAAGCGATTTTTACGTCGCTCGGTATTATGCTCGTATCGGTAATAGGTTCGTCGCTTTTGAAATATCGCGCCACCGCTTTGCAAACGGACGGCGGGTATTCGACGACCGCAAACAAACGTGTGCAAATTGCCGAACACTTACGTTATTTGCCTATGGGGTATTTTAACGAAAACAGTTTAGGTGCGATTACTTCGGTAACGACTAACACTATGGATAACCTTTCTGGTGTGTCGACCCGCGTCGTTATGTTTGTTACCGAAGGACTTTTTTCCACGGCGGTTATGACGCTTGCCGTATTTCTTTTCGATTGGCGCGTCGGACTGCTGATCGTTGCGGGGCTTTTCGTTTACTTTTTCGTCAACAAATTCTTGCGTAAGGCGTCCGAAAAAACAACCGCTAAAAAAACAGCCAGCGATACCACGGTTGTCGAGCGGGTACTCGAATATATCAAGGGAATTGCAGAAGTCAAATCGTATTCTCTCGTCGGCAAATATAATCGTCGGTTGGAACGGGCGATTGATGCAAACGTTGCCGCAAACACGGAAATGGAACTGAAACTCCTTCCGTTTATGTTCGTCCAGAACGTAGTCGCGAAACTTATAGACGTGGGCGTGGTGATATTGTCGCTCGTTTTGTACACGAGCGGTCGGATGGAATTGTTTTCGTGTATCGTAACGATTATTTGTTCTTTTCTCATAACCGAAGGTTTGGAACAAGCAGGAACTCAATCGTCGCTTCTTCGCGTCGTGGAATCCTGCGTGGAACAGGCAAAATCAATTCTCGATTTGCCCGCAATGGATATTTCGGGAGCGAATATCGAACCTGAACGATATGACATTTGCGCGGAAAACATTTGTTTTTCTTACGGTGAAAAGCCGATTATAAACGGCATATCGCTGAATATTCCCGAGAAAAGCACCACGGCTATCGTCGGACCTTCGGGGAGCGGAAAAACGACGCTTTGCTATTTGCTCTCGCGTTTTTGGGACGCGGACAAAGGAAGCGTTCTGCTCGGCGGGCATAACGTGAAGGAATACGATATGGACAGCCTTATGAAAAATTATAGTTTCGTATTCCAGAACGTTTATTTGTTCCACGATACCGTGGCGAATAACATTCGTTTCGGTCAACCGAATGCGTCGATCGAGAAGGTAACGGAAGCGGCGAAAAAAGCGCGTTGTCACGAATTTATTATGCGTTTGCCGAACGGATACGAAACGGTTATCGGAGAAGGCGGTTGCACGCTTTCCGGCGGAGAAAGACA
>CAKQJJ010000142.1 GCA_934247335.1 uncultured Clostridia bacterium
GTACAGAGCCACGCGCAGGAAGTCCGTTCTCGGTTCGTCGTCGTCATATTTTCTCAAATTGCGCGACGAGAATTTGTCGCCCAGCCACGTCCAGGTGACTTCGGGAATATCCACGTAGTTGCCTATCTTGAAGCGAGCGTTAGTCACGTACACGTCCTCGTCGTTTTTCGTCCAGGTATATTTGCCGGGTTGCAGCGTGTACTGCGGCTCTTCCGCCGGCATGATCGTAACGAGGCAAGTGCGCGTTTTATCGGTTAATTTTTCGGTGAACAGCACCGCCACTCCGCTGTTAGTCATCGTAAACGAACGGGCAAGCTCGACCGGCTTATTAAAATCCGCGTCGCCGTTTTTGTTCAGCGAATACGCCTGCCATTTAAGATCTGACGCCTTAACCGTGGGATAAACCTTTTCGGTGTACAGCGAAAGCAGATCCACCGTTTCGCCGACGTTTACCGTTTTGCCGATATCGGTTTTTTCGATGGTGAAATTGGTTGCCGAAACGTCGATAAGCGTCAGAAAATTGGTTGCCGCCGAATACAGATCTCCGTCGGTTTTCGGATCGTAGCCGAACACGTCGTAAGTCAGGTCGAAATAGGAGAATTGGTACTTCATTTCCGACAAGTTGCCCGCAGCCGTCTGAGCCGTGGGAGCAATCGTCATTTTGCAGTCGAAGTTTTTATCTCCGCTGTTGCCGCCGTCGGTAGAAGCGAAGAACATATTTATCATACGAATGGACAGGCTGTAATTTCTGAGCAGGTCGAACGCGGCGTTGCTGTCAGCAAAGTCGTCCGCAACCGAGCCCGCGTAAATCGCGGCGGACTTGCGGTACGTGAAGCTGTCGCCCGAAACCGGCGTATAATTCCAGTCGGAAATACGAACCATGCTGTCGTACGAAATAGTAAGTCTGCGGTAGCTGAAAGGAAAACTGAACATCTGTTCCATTGCGCCGGTAGAGCCGCCGTACAGAATAATATCGTTAGTTAAGCTGTCGCCGAGGTCGAACGTGTAGTAGTACGCGCCGGTGTCCGCATGGAACTCGTACGTAATGGCGCCCCAGTTTTTGGCTTTCAACAGCCCGGGACGATAATAATTATAGTAATTGGGATCGTCGTCCGCAATTTTTACGGTATTCTTCTGATCGGTAAGAAAGTACGAAAAGTCGCGGCAATAACCGGTGGTACGATTGAAAAAGTCGTCGCCGTAGAGATTGCCCAGAATATCCGAATTGTACGCGCTGAGCGGCTTGACGAGCGAATAATGCCCGTTTTCAGCCACGATATAAGCGTATACGGGGTGGAAATAATCGAGCATTCCGGGAGTTTTATCAAGCCCCGTGTAATGCGTGGGGACGAGATAAACGCCGTTGTCCAGCTTGCCTTCGGTGTTGATAAACGACTTGGAAAAGCCTATAAATCTCGTGATACGGAAGCTGACTTTGTACGAAACCGAACACTGTTCGCGCGTTTCGCTGCCCTCGAGCTTTGCCGCCCAGTTGTAGTAGGCTACGTTGAACGTAATTTCGTCGGCAAGATCCAAGCCCGAAATATCGTAATAAATGGTCTGAATAAGGCTGGTGCGGTCGAGAATGCTTAATCCGTCGTTAATTCTGCCGTCGGGATCGGTTACGGTGTAGGTCTGAACCTCGAACTCACCGCCGCCGTTTTCCGCAAAAATAGGTCCGCGGACGCGGCTGTTGTACTGGATACGCAAAAACGCGCCCTGATCGTTCTTTTCGATATAGGTTTCGCTTGCAACGATATCTTCGGCTAAGTTATACCAGCCGTATTTGTCGGCAAGTATGCCTTTAACCACGCTGTCGTCCACGATATGCGCTTCAAAGTCGATGTCGTACGTACCGTTGTTGACGATTGCCTCTTTCTCCCACTTGGGGTACAGAGTGACGTTTTTCATCTGCCAGTAAAGGTCGCCGTTTTCGACGTCGCACACTTTGGTCAGCGCCGAATCGAAATACCATCCGGCAAACACGTAACCCACCTTTTCGGGCGTGGGAAGAACGGGCATATTTTCAGCCGAATAGTACATATCCGAAATGGGCGAAGAAAGACTTTTCGCGTCGAAAGTTATTTTATATTGCGTGTTACCGTACTTATCGATGATTGCGTCTTTCGGGCTTGACGGAACTTTCGCGTCGTTGGAGCAGGCTGCCGCCCCCATTAAGCATAATATCACCATTAACCCCGTAAGCAATCGCAGTATAAAGTTTTTTTTCAAGGGTAACACCTCCGAAGTAAATACATTGTTTGGTTTGTTTTTTCGTTAAGCGGACGCAAAAAGCGCCCGCCTTGCGAAATGTTTTTAAGTTGTTTTTCGTAATTTTTTGCAAATTACATCATTCTGAGTCTTAGTGCGCCAAGACCGTCTTCGGTGTAGTTTTCATACCAACCTTTCTCGAATATCGAAGCGCAGTTCTCGTCGTTTACGAGATCTCTGAGTTTCTTTGCTCCGCTGATTGCGCTGCCCATATAATCGGAAGAATAATAGATTCTCATCGAGGTCGTCGCACAATCGGTAAATGCGTTAACGTGAATTTTGGAAACGCTCTGGAAGTAGATTTCGGCTGTGGTCGAAAGGTAGTAATACGAACCTTCCATAATTTCGTAACGAACGATATTTTTTTCATCCGAAATATCGCCGAGATTTACGTCGTGAGAGTTTTCGTTTGCATTATAATTGCCTGCGGAAGCCACGAACTTAACGTCCCATACGGTGTAAGCGGCGTCGCCTTCGCCTACCGTCGATTTTTTAACGTAGCTGTATAAGCCGACGGGAAGAGTATAACCTTTGGTTTGGGATACGTAGAACGTTCCGTAAAGGAAGAAGAATTCGCCTTCTTTAAGGTCTTCCTTGGTTTTCATTGCTCTGTTTTCTTCGCCTTCCGCTACGGTGAAGTTAACCAAAGTGTTGGTTTTGAATGCGTACGCACCCACTTCTTTAAGGTCGGAAAGGGCAAGCGTGATGGTAGTAATTGCGGTACCCTGGAATGCGCTTACGCCGATTTTTTCGAGCTTGCAAGCGGATATGTCGATGACTTTCAGTTCGGTGCAGTTGAAGAACGCTTTTTCGCCTACTTCTTTAAGCGAAGCGGGAAGCAACACGTAACCGAGTTCGGACTGATTTGCAAACGCGTTTGCGCCGATCTTGGTTACGGTAAGGGTTTTGTCGCCAATCGTTACGGTTGCGGGGATTATTACCATTTTAAGTCCGTCGCCGGAAGTGTAAGCGGTTGCGTCGTCATATGCGGTGATAGTTGCGGTGCCGTCGCCGTTGTCAACAGCCACGTATCCGCCGTCTATCGAATAATTGAACACCATATCGAGGTATACGTTTGCGGTAAGTTTTGCGGTAATATCGTAATTTTCGCCGAGGTTTTTAATAGAAACGACGACAAGCTTGTTTGCAACGTACGCGTCTTTAAGCGCAACTTTGTTTTCGCTGTCGATAGCCGCAAGAATTTCTTCCACGGTGATAGTCTGGTTTTTGCTCTTGGGGATTGCTACCTGGTAGGTTTCGCCGGTGAGCTGGTTTTTGTAGTTTACGGTTACGACGGGTTTGTCGCTCTCGCCGGTGTAAACCACTTTATCGATAAGGCTGGTGGCGTCGCTGAATTCGTACATGGTTTCGCCGTATGCAGCCCAACCGGTAGGATCGCCGATAAATGCGGAATACGGAACGAGAGCGGGCTGTTCGGTCTGCTTGTAGTTGAGCAGCGTGATGCTTTCCATGCCGTTGAAAATAGCGTATGCGACGGGCGCGATATTGCCTTTAAGGTCGTTTGCGTACTGTTCGTCGTACAGGAACGACTTGGTGGAATACTGGAACACTGCCGCGGGATAATTTGCCAAAGGTTCGTTGTAGCTTACGTAGCCGAATGTGGAAGGCAAGTTGAGGTAAGTAAGCGAACGGTTGAAATACGTGCCAACCTGAATGCCCTTTACTCCTTCGGCAACGGTGATAGTCGAGCTGTCGGTGACGTCGGAAACGAGAATCAAATCGCCCTTATGTCCTTCTCTGTCGTCGATTTTGTAAATGCAGTTGCCTTCCTTGTAGAAGTTGCCTGCTTTGGCATTTTCCTTGGTGTGGTTGAACGTAAGGTTGTTGGGCACCATGGAAAGGTTTTTAACGCTGTCCGGGAT
>CAKQJJ010000143.1 GCA_934247335.1 uncultured Clostridia bacterium
ATACCAGCCAGGGCATAACCGACGAGGCTTGGAACAGATGCGTCGTCAACAGCGTAAACTCCAATAACGGCGAATTCAAAGTTTTGCAGGAATACGACATTTCGGAAGTGTTCCCCGACGGTTTCCCCGTCGCAAAGTAAAAATCGCCAGAACAAAAACGTTACGATAATTAAAAACGAAAAGGATCCCGTCCGCAAACGAGATCCTTTTCTTTTTGTTATTTTCTTAAATTGTGGTATCCATTACGTACAACAAATCTTCGTCTTTGTCGAACACGCAAAAAACCGTTTTTAAGCCGTAGCTTTTCTCGTCGTAATACCCGTACAATTCGTGTTCCCAATTTATCCTTCTGTCTTCGGATACGCGCTCTGAGTACACCTTAAATCTTTTTTCAAACTTAGTTTCATACTCCTCGTCGACAGGTTGCATATCGAATTTTATATCATCCTTATCTGCTTGATAAACGACGTATAAAAGGTATTCCATGCCGCCTTCATAACTTTTATATACTTCTTTCGCGCTCGCAGGAATATTTATACCCCATCTTTTGTACATATTGTTTTTATACGGATAGTTGCACGCGGCTCCGAGAACGGACGCGACTGCGATAATCAAAACAGCAAATAAAACGGCAATTCTTTTTTTCATAAATTTTATTCTCCGTAATAGTTAATAAGATGCTTATATTATATCATACAACGGACACATTGTCAAACAATTTCAACACATTATAAGATATAATTAAAAAAAGGCGAATGAATACACGTCGCCTTTTCGTTTTGTTATTTTCGGTTTATAAAGTGCGCAGATATTGCTTCATACGGTCGGAAATACGGAAGCTTTCGATTGCCTTGCGGATGGTTTTCTTGGCAACGTCGGGCGAAAGCGAATGACTTTCGAGATATTTTACGGCGCAGTCGGGCTGTTTTGCAAGAAGCGTAGCGAAATACCAGGCAATCATCATATTGACGTAGTACTCGTCGCTTTTCACCGACGCCACTTTGTCGGCGTATTCCGGCAAAAACGAATCGTCCTGAAAAAACGCCATCAGCATTCTTATTCCGTAACGCACGAAATAAGTTCTGCCGTCGTCTATCCATTCGTACGCTTTTGCAACCGTTCGCGCAGGATACTTTTTCAGCACTTTGGGCGTACATGTGTCGCAGGTTGCCCAATTGTCCACGTACGGCAAAAATTCGTCAAGCGCGGACACGCACGCGTCGTAGTCCTTCATCTTTTCGATGAGATACCCGTGAACGTTGTTTTCCTCGTACAGCCCGTGCGGCAGACTTTTCATAAATTCCTCAGCCTGCTCAGGCGAAAGCGACGCGGCGATTTCGCGAAGCCGAGGCGTGCGCACTCCCACGATTGTTTCTGGGTCGAGCGACGGCGTGAGCTTTATCGTAAAATCGCGATAAGCGGGGTCGGCGGAAGCAAGAATAAGCTTTTTTACGCAGTCGGTCATACGGTTATTTCGGCTTTTATGCCACTAACGTCGTATTTTTCGAGGAGCGGGCGAACGACGTTTTCAAGAAATTCGTTCACCTGCGAAACGCTGCGACCGATAAAGTTTTCGGGCATCAACTGAGCTTCTATTTCTTCTCTCGTCAAGCCGAAAGCGGGATCGGCGGCAATCCGATCGATAAGGTCGTTCTTTTTGCCGAACATTTTAACTTCGGTTGCGGCAGCCTGCGAATGAACGCGCAATTTTTCGTGCAAAGCCTGTCTGTCGCCGCCGCGTTTAACCGCTTCCATCATAATGTTTTCGGTTGCCATAAAGGGCAGTTTTTCCATTACTCTTCTTTTAATTACGTTTTCGTACACAACCAGTCCGCCGCTTATGTTGATATACAGGTTGAGTATTCCGTCCACGGCAAGGAAGGCTTCGGCAACCGATATACGCTTGTTTGCCGAGTCGTCCAGCGTGCGCTCGAACCACTGAGTGCCGGCGGTGAACGCGGGATTAAGCGAGTCGCAGATCACGTATTTGCAAAGCGCCGAAATACGCTCGCTGCGCATTGGGTTGCGCTTGTAGGGCATTGCGGACGAACCTATCTGCTTATTTTCAAACGGCTCCTCCACTTCCTCGAACGACTGCAAAATGCGCAGGTCGTTGGAAAATTTATATGCGCTCTGAGCTATGCCGGACATGACCGAAAGGAAATATGCGTCGGTTTTTCTCGAATACGTCTGACCGGAAACGGGAACGCATTCGGTAAAGCCGAAGTCGGCGGCAATCAGCTTTTCAAGCTGTTTAACCTTGTTTTCGTCGCCCTCGAACAAGTCCATAAAACTTGCCTGAGTGCCGGTGGTTCCCTTTTGCCCAAGCATTTTGAGGTTGGACAGCTGAAACTCGAGATTCTGCGCGTCCATAACGAGCTCGTTGATCCACAACGTCGCGCGCTTACCCACCGTGGTAAGCTGAGCGGGCTGCAAATGCGTGTACGCAAGGCAGGGCATGCTCTTGTATTTATCTGCAAATGCGGAAAGGTTGGATATTACCTTGGCAAGCTTGTTCAATACTATTTTGCTTGCCTCGCGCAGAATAATCACGTCGGTATTGTCGCCCACGTAGCACGAAGTTGCGCCGAGATGAATGATCTTTTCGGCGGAAGGACACTGTTTTCCGTACGCGTACACGTGGCTCATGACGTCGTGGCGGCACTCCTTTTCCCTTGCCTCGGCAACGTCGTAGTTGATATCGTCGGTGTGCGCGGCAAGCTCGGCAATCTGCTCGTCGGTAATGTTGAGCCCAAGCTTTTGCTCGGCTTTGGCAAGCGACAGCCACAGCTTTCTCCAGGTAGTAAACTTAAAGTCCTCCGAGAACACGCGCTGCATTTCGCGGCTGGCGTATCTCGCGGAAAACGGCGATATATACACGCTTTTGTCTTCCATAATACTCCTCCGAATTTTTTCTTATTTTATTGTACCACACGCGGGGTTTTATGTCAAGAAAAAACGGAAGCCTGCGCTTTTAACGAGGTTTCCGTTTTCGTCTTTGTCGTTATTCGTTTTTATTCGATAGGCTCTAAACTAAGCCGCCGGAGTTTTATAACGTTAAAACTCGGGAGTAAATTCGGCGCTGTCCTTCCATTTAACGAATGTCGGCACTCCGGAAAGAGTATTGCCCGATACCGTAAAGGTTTTGCCTTCGGGCATCTTCGTATTTGCGTCAAGCAACGAAATCAACGCGGTAGCGTCGGCGTTTACGGTATTGCCGCTTATCTTGACGTCGCCCTTTATCGAATTTCCGAAGCACAGAGCGGTGTTCTTTACTCTGTCGGAGCTATCTCCGGTATACAAATCGCCTGCAAGCATCGTAAAGGTGTTGCCGATGACGGTAACCGAACCTATTCCGCCCTCGCCTACTTTCATCGGACGAGTGGAAGTAATCATGCAACCGGTAATGGTAAGATTGGTAGCGGGCGCGTTCTTCCACCAGATGGGATTGCCCCAGTTGGGAGTGTCGTTTTTATAATCGTTGAACGTGCAATTATCGATTTCGACGTTCTTTGCTACGTTGCCGTTTGCAAACCACTGACCGTTGATCGTGCAGCCGGACAGCTTGATGTTTTCAATTAAGAAAGGATAGCCGTACCAAACGTTCGTGTATCCGTCGCTTGCGGCTCCGATATCGCCGTTGGGCATGTTATATTTATAAGTATAGCTTCCGCTGATATTGAACGATCCGCCGAGTATCATATTTTCCAGAATAACCGTGGATTTTTCGGGCAACTGGAAGCAAAGCGTCTGGAAGCCGCTGAAATTGCCGTTATTATAATTTTCGGTAGTCAGCGAGCCGAGAACGTGCAAAGTCACGCCTTCTTTTTCGGTTCTGTAAGCGGTTGCGTTATCCTGTGCGTTTCTGCGGGTAGTTGCCACGTATCCCTCGGGAACTTCGGCGCCGTCGCTTACCCACGCATACTGATCGGATATGCTGTAATTGCCGATGGTAGCGCACTTGCCGTAACCGGTGATTGAAAGCTTGTTGACGTAAACGTATACGTTTTTAATGCCTTCGGGGATTTCAGTGAGCGCGTTGAACTGGTCGAGAGTGTAATACGCCGTGTCGTTTGCGGTTTCCGCATTGCCCTGTATTGCCTCTACGGTAAACGCTATCTTGCACTGCTTATTCTGGTATTC
>CAKQJJ010000144.1 GCA_934247335.1 uncultured Clostridia bacterium
GCCGACGCTCTTAAAAACGTGCCGGCAAATAAACCCGAAAATTACTACGAAGCGCTTGTGTTTATGAAGATAATAATTTATTCGCTTCGTGCGTCGTACGTCGATCACGTAACGCTTGGCAGGTTCGATCAGTATATGTATCCGTACTATCTCGCTTCGATACGAAACGGAGCGACGGAAAAAGAAATTCTGGAACAAACCGAGTTGTTTTTCATATCGCTCAATCTCGACACTGATCTTTACTGCGGAGTGCAGCAGGGCGACAACGGGCAGAGTCTGGTTCTCGGCGGCAGAACGCCCGAAAAGGCGGACGCGTACAACGAGCTTAGCGAAATTGTAATGACGGCGGCAGAAGAGCTGTGCCTTATCGACCCGAAGATAAACCTGAGAGTGGATAAAAACACGCCGCTTTCCCGGTTTATACGAGCGACGCGCCTTACGAAAAAGGGACTGGGTTTTCCGCAATACTTAAACGACGACGTGGTTATTCCGGGGCTTGAAAAACTCGGGTGCGACTATAAAGACGCGTGCGATTACGCCGTTGCGGCGTGCTGGGAATTTATCGTTCCTGCCGAAAGCTACGACGCATGCAATATCGTCACTATGAATTTTCCGCTTGTAGTTCGCAGGGCTACTATGTGTTCTCTGCGTAAATGCGATAGTTACGACGAATTTTTCACGTGCATTTGCCAGTCGTTGTACGACTTTTTCGAGCAGTTGAAAATCAAAGCTGCGGGCGACCATTTAAGCATGAAATACTGCAATCCGTACGCGTCGCTGTTCGTGCGCGGTTGCCGTGAAAAAGGGCTCGACTACACCGAGAACGGCGCAAAATATAACAACGACGGAGTACACGGACTGGGAATCGCGCCCGCCGTTGACGCGCTTGCTGCAATCAAAAAGCTTTGTTTCGATGAAAAAACGTTGGATAAAAGCGTTCTCGTAGGCGCGCTTGCCGCAAATTTTGAAGGTTTTGAAGAGGTAAGAAACCGTTTGCTCGCCTGCCCGAAAACGGGTAATAACGACGAGCTGACCAATGGAATTATGTCGTCGCTGCTCGATTTTTACGCAGAAACGGTTGACAACGTTCCCAACAGCGTGGGCGGCGTGTTCCGCGCGGGAACCGGCGGCTCGATGGATTACGTCACTATGTCGCGCGACGTGGGCGCTACCGCGGACGGAAGAAAAGCCGGTCAGCCCTATCCCGCAAGTTTTTCGCCTTCGATCGGGGTAAAGGCAAACGGTCCGCTTTCTGTCGTTCAGACTTTTACTTCGTTTGACATGACGAAAATTATAAACGGCGGACCGCTTACTCTCGAAATGCACGACAACGTTTTTCGCAACGACGAGGGGATAGAAAAGGTCGCCGCTCTCGTAAAAACTTTTATTTCGCTCGGCGGACACGAATTGCAGCTTAATTCGATAAGTCGCGAAAGATTGCTCGATGCGCAGGCTCATCCCGAAAAATACCCCGATCTGATAGTCCGGGTGTGGGGTTGGAGTGGATATTTCAACGAGCTGGACGTGGAATATCAGAATCACGTTATTTCGAGAACCGAATACGGCGACTGAAAAATTTGAGAAAAACAGGGTAAAATCGAATAAAAATTACATTTCAAAGTACTATGCGTGACGTAGTACTTTGTTTTTTATCGCAACTTTTCGTGCGTTTTGCCAAAAAGCTTGACGAAATACCCCGTATTATGGTAAAATATAACCATAAAAACAGGGCTATGCCCACGGGTGAATTTATGCAAGTGACAGTCAATGCGTCCACGCGGTACGACGTCGTTATCGAAGACGGCGTAACAGGCGTTTGCGGAGAGTATTTCCGCAAGCTTTTTTTGCCGTGCAAAATTGCGGTGATCACCGACGATAACGTGCAACCGCTGTATTTCGCCACGGTTAAAATTTCGTTGGAAAAATGCGGATTCGACGTCCTTCGTTATACGATTAAAGCGGGAGAAGCAAGCAAAAATCTTGCCGTCTACGGAGATATTTTGTCCTTTCTCGCAAAGAACGATTTCACCGGTTCGGATATAATAACCTCTCTCGGAGGCGGGGTCGTCGGCGATCTTGCGGGATTTGCCGCGGCAACTTTTCACAGAGGAGTAAAACTCGTCCATATCCCGACCACGCTGCTTGCCGCAATAGATTCGTCGGTGGGCGGAAAAACCGCGATAAATTTGCCGGAAGGAAAAAATCTCGCGGGAGCGTTCTGGCAGCCGTCGCTCGTTTTGTGCGACGTAAAAGTCTTTGCTTCGCTCGGAAAACGCGAATGGGAAGAAGGCTTGGGCGAGCTATGCAAATACAGCCTGTTGACGGGCGAAAAATTCGACTTAAAACACCTCGGCGACGCAAGTACTATGTCTGACATAGTATATAAATGCGTCGAATATAAGGCTAAAATCGTAGAAAAAGACGTTTTCGACAAGGGCGAGCGCCATTTTCTCAACCTCGGTCACACGTTGGCTCACGCCGCGGAAAAAGCAAGCGGATATGCGCTTCCGCACGGAATCGCCGTGTTTTACGGCGTGAAAGCAATAATTTCGTCCTGTTTTAAGTATGGTTTTATGGACGAGAAAAATTATCGCGAATGCCTGGATTTAATATCGGGTTACGAGATAAAAACGCCGTTCGGATTTACGCCCGCGCAGCTTAAAAGCTACATTTGTTCCGATAAAAAGATAAGCGGCGATAAAATTACGCTCGTGCTTATGAAAGGACCCGGACAGCCGTTTTTGTTCAAAGCGTCGCTGTCGGAAGCGGAGAAGTTCTTATGCGAATAACTTGCTTCCCCGCGAAAATAAACGGCGAAATTACGCCGCCTTTTTCAAAATCGGACGCAGTGAGGGTAATAGCGTGCGCGCTTATGTCCGACTCTCCCGTGCAAATCGAAAATCTGCCGTCGTGCGACGATTCGGTTGCGGCGCTAAACTGCGCAAAAGCGCTCGGCGCGACTTACGACGGAAAAATATTTACCCCACCCGAAAAATTTCCGACAAAAGCCACGCTCGACTGCGGCGAAAGCGGAGCGTGCCTGCGCTTTTTTACGTGTATTACGGCTGCTATCGGCGGCGAATTTACCCTTCTTGCGGGAGAAAGCCTGCTGTCGCGCCCGATGAACGAGCTTATCGAAACGTTGGAGAGCGGCGGCGTTACCGTGAAAAAAATCGTAAACGGATGGCTGGTTTGCGGCAAACTAAAAGGCGGAACTTACGAAATAGACGGAAAAACTTCTTCGCAGTTCGTTTCGGGTATGCTTTTCGCGTTGCCGCTTATAAAACAGCCTTGCCTGCTCAAATGCCGTAATCTCGTTTCGCGCGAGTACGTAAATCAGACCATTTCCGTCATGCGTAAATTTTCGGTAAACGTGGACAAATCGGGCGCCGAACCGATTGAATTTAGAGTGGACGGACGGGGGTATACGCCTAAAAAGCCGTGCGTTGTTCTCAGCCGCGATTGGTCGGGCGCCGCGTTTTTCCTCGCCCTGGGGGCGCTTGGCGGAGAAATCACCGTGCGCGAACTCACCGAAAATCTTCCCGACAGCCAGATAGCCGATATTCTTTCGCTTTGTGGCTGCAATATCGACAAAACGAGTAATGCCGACGGAACGATTAACCTGACTGTAAAGAAAAGCGAAATAAAGCCGTTTCGTTACGATTTTACCGATTGCCCCGATCTCGTGCCGGTGTGCGCCGTACTGGCTGCCGCGGCGAACGGACAATCTAAACTTGAAAACGTAGCCAGGCTGAAAGCAAAGGAAAGCGATCGCGTCGTTTCCGTAACAGAGCTTATTCGTTCGCTCGGAGCAAAAGCGGGGTTTGACGGGGAAGATATCGTAATCTGCGGAGGAAACCTCGTCGGAGGAAAAGTAGCGACGTACGACGATCACCGTATAGCCATGTCCGCCGCGATTGCCGCAGTCGCGTGCAAAAAAGCGGTGGAAACAGACAACGCCGCCTGCGTTAAAAAATCGTATTCGTCCTTCTGGCGCGACTATGCTGCCGTCGGCGGAGTTACCAAGACCTATTGCGAACGGGAGAGATAAAAAATGACC
>CAKQJJ010000145.1 GCA_934247335.1 uncultured Clostridia bacterium
GCTCCGAATCGATATAATCGGACAAAGCGGCAAGTATCCGCGCCTGATCGACGGAAGTAAGATTTATCTTTGCTCCGATTTTATCGTTTTTAAGCTCATACGCCACCGCGCTTACGCTTTCGGTTCCGTAAAAATCGAACGCGTAGATATGCGCTTCGTAGCCCGAGCAATCGTTTTGCCACACTTCCACGGCGGGAACGGCGTCTACGGTAAACGCCGAAACGTATTTTTCAAGCGAAATGACGTAGCTTTTGCCGGTCTTTTCGTCCACAACTATGCGGCTTACGATATTGAACGTCGAATTAAGCTCGAAGCGGCTTCGTTCGGCGTTATACGACAGCGTGTGGCGGCGGAACAGCTCTTTCTGCTGATCGGAAGACAGTTCGCGCGTTTTTATTTCGTCAATTGCGGAAGATTCGGTTATTTCCGGCTCGTTGCCCGCACCCGCGGCAAACAACGCCAAGTCGCTTCCGTTCGCGGATTTTACGTAAGACGATTGCACTTTAACCGAGTTGTCTTGTGCGTAAGAGGCACGGAAAGAACTGCGGGCGCCGTTTTCGTAATCGAGAAAATTCGCAAGCCTGTCCTCTATCGTCTTTGCGGAAACTACGCCGCCGAAAATCGAGCTTATCGCATCGCCGACAGTTTTTCTGCGATTGTTTTGAAGAAAAGCAAGATAGCGGGCGTCGGTCTTGTCGTTCGATTTTTTAAGCGCGGCAACAGTTCCGTTCAGTTCGTCCGCTCCGAAAATATCGTTATACAATTCTTCGAGCGTGAGAGCGAAAACTTTTTGTCCGAAAGCGTTCGCCTTTTTGTTCATATCGAGAGTAACTGCATTGCTATCGTAAGCGAAAAATATATTGTCCGACAAGTATTCGCCTATTTTTTCGGTTCGGGCGGGATATTTTTCGGCAAGCGCCACGATGAAAGCGCGATCGTCGGTTCCGAAATTGAGCAGTTTTTTAACGAGCGGGCGGATTTTTTGCGGAATAACGGAGTAATTTACGATCTCTTCAACGCTCGAAATCGCCTTATACTGCTCGTTTTTAACAGTAATCGTCTGCCCTTCTTCCGTTTTTACCGAATCGGTTACGACGGTTGCCTTACAGGACGCGTAAATTTTACCGCTCTCGTTCTTCACTTTTATAACGGCTCTTTCCGAGAAAGAATCGTGCGGAATTGTTATCGTCAGCTCGACAAACTCGTTACCGTTATCGTAACGCCACTTCCAAAGAGTAACGGTCGGAGAATTTTCTTCGTCCGTCAGCTTGCCTCTGATATTCATTTTGTAATCGCCTTTAAGCGAGGACAAAAGCGCATCCACGAAAAAGTTTTCGGGGACAATGCGCGTTTTGCAGCGACCGCAGACGACGTTGCCGTCGTGTCCGAGCGCGTTGCTCGTTTCGGTCGTTATGCTAACGTCGCAAATTTTGCACGACTTTATCTCAACGCCTTTTTCGGTGCAGGTGGCATCCTTATATTCTATATTATAGTCATGTGCGCATCTGTAAGAGCAAACCGAGCATATTCCGTTTTTGAACGCGTGATTGCCGGTTGCCTTTTCGGCTACTTCTCCGCACGCAGTGCAGGTTTTGTCCGCGCCGCAGGTGGCGTTTTCCATGTTCCACACGTGATGAGCCGCAACTATGTCCGATTTGTACTCGGCGGTGCAGCGAGAGCAGCTGTGCAAGGTGTAGCCGTCTTTCGTACACGTGAAAGGCACTGTTTTTTCTTTATAATTATGTCCGAGCGCGGGAACCTCGTTTTGCGGAGTAATGACCTGCTCGCAACGATAGCATTTTTCGCCTTCGGTAAGTCCGCTCACCGTACACGTGGGCGCAACGGCTGCAAGCGGGTACGCTACGTGTCCGAGCGCGGGAACAATTTTTTGTTCGACGAGAATTTTATTGCAGCGAACGCACTTTTCTCCTTTCGTCAAGCCGCTTTCGGTGCAGGAAGGCTCTTTTGCGGGAATAGCCGTCCTGTCGTGTCCGAGCGCCGGGATGATATTGCCTTTTACGAGAATTTCTCCGCAGCGACGACAATGCGATCCGTCGGTCAGTCCTCTATCCACGCACGTGGCGGCGTAGCCCGCGTCGATTACCTCATAGTGTCCGAGCGCGGTGTCTTGCGCAATTACGGTGTCGATTGCTCCGCACGCCGTGCAGCGCGCGCTTTTGGTTCCGTCGGCGGTACACGTGGCGTCGTCGTTGTAAACGTAATCGAAATACGAGTGTCCGGCAGGCTCGACGTCGGTGTATTCGCTTTTTTCGCCGCAACGGGTGCATTCGCGATATTTTCTGCCCATTCCGGTGCAAGTGGGTTTGACGTCGATTATAAAATCGGAAAATTCATGACCGAGAGCGGGCAAAACTTCGCTTTCCGCAAACACGACTCCGCAGCGAGAACAACTTCTGCCTTCGGTTTTTCCGTCTTTCGTGCAAGTGGCGGGCTCGGCTTTATCGGTTACTTCGTCGTGACCGAGAGGTTCGATAGCTTTGGTTTCCGTTTCTCCGCAAAGCGAGCAGATCCTGGTTTCCACTCCGCTTTGCGTACATGTTGCGGCGGTCGTAACTACGTAGCCGCTCCACTTATGTGCGCAAACGGCGTCCTGAGTATCTTTTTTACACGCGGAAAAGCCTGCGACCAAAAATATAATCGCAAGCGTGAAAATTATCGGCAATTTTTTTCTGCTCATCCTGTTCTCCTTATTCCTTGACGTCCGATTTTCGTTATTTGAAGAACACCTCCTCGCTTTTACGACGGGGAGGCAGATTTTTCAGCAATTAAAAGAACAACTTTTCGTCGAGATATGCTTTAAGCTCCGAGATCGGCATGCGAACCTGCTGCATGGTGTCGCGGTCGCGCACGGTGACGGCGTTATCTTCGAGCGTGTCGAAGTCCACGGTTACGCAGTACGGCGTTCCGATTTCGTCCTGACGGCGATAGCGTTTGCCGATGGAGCCGGTTTCGTCGTATTCGACGTTGAAGTATTTACCCAGTTCGTCGGCGACTTTCTGAGCGGGCTCGGCAAGCTTTTTGGAAAGCGGGAGCACGGCAGCCTTGACGGGGGCAAGCGCGGGATGCAAATGAAGCACGGTACGAACGTCATTTTTCTCGGCGTCCACCACTTCTTCGTCGTACGCGTTGCAAAGAACGGCAAGAACGGTACGTTCTACGCCTAAACTCGGTTCGATTACGTACGGAATATAGCGTTCGTTGGTTTCGGGATCGAAGTACGTAAGGTCTTTGCCCGAAACTTTCTGGTGCTGCGACAGGTCGTAGTCGGTTCTGTCGGCAACGCCCCAGAGTTCTCCCCAGCCGAACGGGAACAAAAATTCAAAGTCGGTGGTAGCTTTGCTGTAAAAGCAGAGTTCTTCCGGATCGTGGTCGCGAAGGCGCAGATTTTCGTCCTTGAAACCGAGCGAAAGCAGCCATTCGTGGCAGAAATTACGCCAGTAGGAGAACCATTCGAGGTCGGTTCCGGGTTTGCAGAAAAATTCAAGTTCCATCTGCTCGAATTCGCGCACGCGGAAGATAAAGTTTCCGGGCGTGATTTCGTTACGGAAAGACTTACCTATCTGACCGATACCGAACGGCATTTTCTTTCTCGATGAACGCTGAACGTTTACGAAGTTGGTGAAAATACCCTGAGCGGTTTCGGGGCGCAGATAAACGGTGTTTTTCGCGTCCTCGGTTACGCCCTGGAATGTTTTGAACATCAGGTTAAACTGACGGATATCGGTGAAGTTGTGATGCTTGCACGTGGGGCAGGGAATGTTGTGCTCTTCGATGAAAGCTTTCATTTCCGGCTGAG
This sequence comes from uncultured Clostridia bacterium, assembly GCA_934247335.1. GTDB lineage: Bacteria > Bacillota > Clostridia > Christensenellales > Pumilibacteraceae > Neoclostridium. Next base: position 3,818 of record CAKQJJ010000145.1, read on the forward strand.
TAAACGCGTCGATGGGCTTGGGCAATGCAAATCCGGTTTCCGAGCACCAGTCCTCGATGAGTTTATCGGCGCGGAAACGCTCGTGACACTCGCGGCAATCGAGAAGCGGATCGGAAAATCCTGCAAGGTGACCGCTTGCCACCCAGGTTTGCGGATTCATGAGAATTGCGGCGTCCAGACCGACGTTGTAGCGGTTTTCCTGAACGAACTTCTTCCACCACGCGCGCTTTATATTG
>CAKQJJ010000146.1 GCA_934247335.1 uncultured Clostridia bacterium
TTTTTAAGGTTAATAAAAAGCGTATCGAGGAGATTTTTTATATGTTAAACAATATAGACCCCGAACAACTTGACGTTATTTTCGATTTTCTGGCGCAGATAGTCACGCTTTTGGTCGTGCCTTTCCTCGTGTATAAATTTTATCTCAAAAAATCGACCAAAGAAGTTTTCTACATGGCAAACTTCCGCAAGACCGATCCCGTGATTTACCTGCTTGCTTTTCTCCTGGGCATATGCGCGCTTATCCTCACCATGTACGTGTCCTATATCTGGCAGGTAATTCTGCTTTTGTTCGGCTTCGACGGATCGAGTTCTACCGCCATGCCCGAAAAATTCCATTTGTGGCACCTGCTTTTAATGCTGTTCCTTACCGCCGTTCTTCCCGCGATATGCGAGGAATTCACCAACCGCGGAATATTTTTAACCGCTATGCGCTGCTCGTTTTCCAAGTGGCAGACCGTGCTTATCGGAGGCATGGCGTTCGGACTTTTCCACCAGTACATTTCGCAGACCTTCTACACGGCGCTCATGGGCATGCTGCTTACCTATCTCGTGCTTACCACGCGCTCGGTTATTCCCGCGTGCATAGTGCATTTTACCAACAACGCCGTTTCCGTTCTGTTCGATTTTGTAAGCGAATATACGTCGCTTAGTACAGGGACCGTGTTGAGCTACGTGATGACCAATCAGCCGTCGCTTCTCATGCTTCTTTTCGTCGTCGCGGCAGGCTGCGGATATCTTCTGATCCGCGCGATAAAAAAGCGTTACGCGGCGTATTACGTCAAAAATTACACCGAGTTTTTAAAAACCGGAAACCAAAAATATTACGATAACGTTCTGCCCGCCTGGGAAATGGGCGACGTTCGCTATCGTCCCACTTTGCGCGACAACGCGTTCCTGATCGCGGCGATAATTCTCACCGCGGCGTACACCGTTCTCACCTTCGTTACCGGGTTGTTCTGATGAAAAAAGTCAACGTGGTGTGCGTGGGCAAAATCAAGGAAAAGTTTTTTGCAGACGGTATAGAGGAGTACAAAAAACGCGTTTCGCGATTTGCCGAGCTCAATTTTATCGAAATCAAAGATTTTCCGCCGCCCGACGAAATAAAGCGCGAGTGCGACCTTATTCTGCCGAAATTGCAAGGCTACGTGATTTTGCTGGACATAGGCGGCAAAACGCTGTCGTCGGAAGAGCTGGCGGGGCAGATGGAAAAAGCGTACCTTACGCAATCGGTCGTGACGTTCGTAATAGGCGGCAGCGAGGGAGTGGATGAGCGCGTTCGTTTGCGCGCCGATCTTCGCCTGTCGTTCGGAAGAGTGACTTTCCCGCACCAGTTGATGCGGCTTATGCTGTCCGAGCAGATTTACCGCGCTTTTACGATAACCGAAGGAATGCCCTATCACAAATAACGCTTCCCGTGCATAAATAGTCGTATGTGCGACTATCCGGAAGTTGTAAAAAAATGCCGTATGCTGGAAAAGGCGGGCGCAAAACTTTTTCCGATTGGCAAAAGCCTGCAAGGGAAAGACCTTTTGTGCCTTCGCGTCGGTTACGGCGAAAAAACGATTATAATAACCGGCTCTGTTCACGCCCGCGAACACGCCACGGCAACGCTCGTTTTAATGCAGGCGGAATACGCTCTCGCCCGCGTTAAAAAAGGCGAAGGAACTCTGTATTTTCTCCCGTGCGTAAACCCGGACGGAGCGGATATAGCGTGCGGAAAGCAACAGCCGCCCGAGTTTTTCGGCGGCGACGCGCGGTTGTATAAAGCCAACGCCCGCGGCGTGGACTTAAACGTCAATTTCGACGCCGGCTGGGGCGAAGGAATAAAAAACGTATTTTCTCCCGGAGGTGAAAATTACGTTGGCGAAAGCCCGTTTTCCGAGCCTGAAACGCAGGCAATGCGCCGCTTTACTCTGTCCGTTCTGCCCGATCTTACGATAAGCTATCACTTAAAGGGCAGAGAGATTTATTACGACTTCCGCTGCGACGCCGAAACGAGCGAAAGATATCGCGAAACGGCAGAAAAAGCCAACCGCAAACTGCGCTATAAAATAGTGGCGGACAGCGGAGTAAGCGCCGGCGGCTACAAGGACTGGTGCATACAAAAGCTTAAAATTCCCGCGCTTACGATAGAGATAGGTAAAGACGAGCTTACTCATCCGGTAAGCGAAAAAAATTTAACGGAGGACTACGCGCGCAACCTCGATTTGCCGCTCATAATGTTACGGTGACCGATATTCAGGAAAAAACCGACCGCAAATTCATACGGGCGGCAATCAAAGAAAGCTTAAAAAGCCTCGTTAGCGGCGACGTTCCCGTGGGCTGCGTGATAGCGGATGAAAACGGCAAAATTATCGCCAGGGCGCACAACGAGCGCGAAAAAACGGGCGATTCCACCGCTCACGCCGAAATTCTCGCCATTCGCAAAGCTTCTAAAAAACTGGGCAGGTGGAACCTTACCGGCTGCACCTTGTACGTCACGCTCGAGCCGTGCGTTATGTGTTCGGGAGCCGCGGTAAACGCAAGGATATCCCGCATAGTTTTCGGCGCGTACGACAAGCGGTTCGGCTGCTGCGGCACGGTTTACAATCTCGCCTGCGACCTAAAATTCAATCACAGATGCGAGGTTACGGGCGGCGTAAACGAGGAGGAATGCCTCGTAGAGGTGCAAAATTTTTTCAAAAAGCTGAGAAAGTCGAAAAAAAACGAAAGCGAGCGGTTAAATTCTTGACAAAAACCGAACTAAACTATATAATTAAAAAGCTATGGATAGTTGTAAAGGCATAATCTTAAAAACTTCCTACGACAAAATGGGAAGCGTCGGGAATATAGAAATTCTCGGAAAAACGATGCTCGAATGGGTGTCGTTGTCTTTGTGCGATATGCCGTTCGTCTGCATCGACAATAACGACGAACTCGCTTTGCCCGCACTCATTCACGACTATCTCGACATGCAAAAAGAATACACCGTCGTTTTATATTCCGACACCCCGCTCATCACCCGCAAAACGGTTAACGAGGCTGGCGAAACGGCGCGCCTCAACAACCTTAACGTCATGCGCATGACCAGAGGTTTTGTTTTTAAAACCGACTATATCGCAACCGCCGAAAAAATTTACACCGACAAGACGTATTATTTCGACGAGGACGATTTCGTCACCGCGTACAGCTACAAGCAGGTCAGTTTCATCGCCGACGTGCTTAAAGGCAGAATTCTCACCTATCACATGAACAGAGGTGTTCAGTTTGAGGATTCCGCGTCCACGTTCATCGGCTGCGAAGTGTCGATAGGCGCAAACGTTATTATAGGACCCAACAACAATATCGTCGGCAAAACGGTGATAAAGGACAACGCCCGTATTAAACGCGGCAACAGCATTGAAGATTGCATAATAGACGAGGGAGCGGAAATTGAAAGCAGCAAGCTTGTTCACAGCTTCGTCGGCAAAAACACCACCGTTGGTCCGTTTGCAAATCTTCGCAAAAACAACGTAATCGGCGACAACTGCCGCATCGGCGATTTCGTCGAGCTTAAAAATTGTCGTATAGGCGACGGCAGCAAGCTTGGGCATCTGACGTACGCGGGCGACATAATCATGGGCAAACAGTGCAACGTGGGAGCGGGCGTCGTGTTCGCAAACTACGACGGCAAAGACAAACACACCACGCGAGTGGGCGATCGCGCGTTTATAGGCTCGGCTTCAACGATAGTCGCGCCCGTGACGCTCGGAAACGGCTGCTTTATCGCGGCGGGTTCGGTAGTCACGCAAAACGTGGACGACAAAGCGCTTGCGATAGCGCGTTCGAGACAGGTATTAAAACCCGATTGGCAGGGAAACAAGTATACTAAGGATTAAAATTACTTGTAAAAGCCTTATTCGGTAAGTAATAAAATTTTTGGAGGCACTTTATAATGATAGCGCACGGAAACAAAATCAAGCTTTTCGCCGGTAACGGCAACAAAGCGCTCGCACAGGAGATTGCAAAGGAACTGCATATGCCGCTGGGCGATATGGTAGTGGGTAAGTTCTCGGA
>CAKQJJ010000147.1 GCA_934247335.1 uncultured Clostridia bacterium
CAAATAAACCAAATTTAAAGGTCCCTTTTCGCAAAGGGGGCTGGCACCGCAGGTGACTGGGGAATCGCTTATGATATCTTCTTTTTTCAGGCGAAGAAAAAAGAAGCAAAAAAGTCGCCGGGACACTTGCGGCTGTGTCCCGGGCTAAAGCCCCGGGTCGCAATTATAAATTGCTCCCCGCTTTGGCTACAAACAGTCCACTGGACTGTTTGCTTAACGCGTCGCGCCCGCAACGCTTTCTTGATATGTGCGAAGCTCTGCCGCGTCGCGCCACCCGCCTTACGAAAGAGGTCATTTGTATTTGGCAAAGCTAAATTATCCGATTTAAAATACACTACTTGCTTTTACGCAAAACCACGATCGGACAGCCGGGGACGTCTGTCCCTACAGTAAAAATTATGTCGGATAACCAAGAACAAAAGTCCCTACAAAAAAAGGTTGACTAATCTGCAATGTTCAAGCAGAAAAATCAACCTTGTTTTTTTATTAACTTAACTCAAAAGTTCTTTGCCCACTTTTTTTAAAAAGTAAACGGACAGTCGAGAACAAAAGGCTCTACGTTAAGAGGTCAAAAGCACTCCCGCTAAACACTCCTAACTCAAAAGTTTTTTGCTTACTTTTTTTCAAAAAAACAGGTCAGTCGTCCTCTTCTTCCTGCGGCGGAAGAACGGTGACTTTTATTTCGTCAACCGTTTTATCGGTGGCTTTGATGACTTCCATTTCCATGCCGTCAACCGTAAGCTTGTCGCCGGGCGCGGGCATGCGGTCGAGCTGCTCGGACACGAATCCGCCCACGGTGGTCGCTTCGGTTTCCTCTTCGGGCGCTTTGACGTCCAGTTCTTCCAGCATTTCCTCGAAATTTTCGTCGCCCTTAATAATGTACGTGTTGTCGGAAATCTTTTTAATCTGCTCTTCTTCGCTGTCGTGCTCGTCGTAAATTTCGCCTACAAGCTCTTCGAGGATATCTTCGAGTGTGACTATACCGTCGGTGCCGCCGAATTCGTCCACGACTATCGCCATGTGAATTTTTTCCTTTTGCAACATGCCGAGCGCAGTGGAAATCTTGATGGACTGCGTTAAATAAATACACTTTTTGATTATCGGCTTAATATCGGTTTTGCCGTCGTGAAGCAGCACAGAAAAGTCTTTTTCGTGCAGAATACCCACGATCGTGTCGATATCGTCGCGATAAACGGGCAAACGGGAATATCCGGACTCGACGAAAACCTTGTAAATCTCTTCCATAGTGGCGTCTTCGGGCACGGCTTCGACGTTGACGCGCGGAACCATGATATCGCGCACGTCCAGATCCTCGAATTCGATTGCCGAGCGGATGAGTTCGGACTCGTGCTTTTCAAGCTGCCCCTCGTTTTCCGCCGTTTCGACTATGGTGATAAGCTCTTCTTCGCTGAACGACGCGGTTTGCGGGAAACGGAACATTTTGGAAAGCAGCCATTTCCAGCCGCCGAGAATAAAGGTTATCGGCGTGAGAATTACCATGCACGCACGCAAAAAGCCGTAAATGCTCTTGGCAAAGCCCTCGGGATGCTGTTTGGCAAGCATTTTGGGCGAAATTTCACCGAAAAGCAGCACGACTACGGTGATTACTATCGTGGAAACGGTTGCGCCTATGTCGCCCATGAGCGCAATAAACAACAACGTTGCCAGAGTGGTTGCGGTGATATTTACGATATTGTTGCCGACAAGCACGGTAAACAGCACTTTTTCGTAGTTATTCAAAAGTTTCAGCACTTTGCCGGCTTTTTTGTCGCCTTCGTCCGACATTGTGGTAAGGCGCACTTTGCTTGCCGTCGAATACGCCGTTTCCGTAGCGGAGAAAATGCCGCTTAATACTATGCACAGAACAAGCGCAAGCCACATTATGGCTGTCACGGTGGTGGACGCAGATAATAACGCGTTCGGATTATCCATAAATTACTTCTTTACTCCCTGATTTTTTGTAAGCAAAAATTGCCGAACGGTATACCGCACGGCAAAAAATTTCATATTTAATTGTTCCCGTCTTCGCCCGACGCTGGGGTCTTCGGAACGTTCGCCAATTTCCATTTTATTTTTTAGTCAGTTTCTCGATGGTGTCAACCAATTCTTTTACCGTTTCGATTTGCAGATCGTCGGGGAAAGAGATATCGAATCTCGATTCCAGTTCCATTACGAGTTCGACCCTGTCCAGAGAGTCGAATCCGAGTTCGTTGAAGTTGTCGTCGATTTTGAGGTTGACGTCTTCTCCGCGGAATTCCTTTACGATTTCGTTTATCTGTTGCAAAATATCCATAGCAGTCTCCAATAGGAAAAAAATCTCGAAGCAACGGGAAAAAGGTCGTTTTCCCGGATAAATTCTGCGCTTCTTGGTTTATTATATCACAAAATAAACACGGTGTCAAGATTTTTCGTTTATTATTTTTTCCACTTCGGCAAGCGTGGGAATACTTTTCGCCGCGCCCTCGCGAGTAATGGTTATCGAACTTGCCACCGAAGCGAACTCGGCAGCCTTCTCTATCGGCATGCCCTCGCTGAGCTTTAATATAAGCGCGCCGATGAACGTGTCGCCCGCGCCGGTCGTGTCCACGACTTTTACTTTTCTCGGCGGAATGTGGGTGATTACCGAGCCGTTCGTGACGTACGCTCCCTTGCCGCCCATGGTTATCACAACGTTTTTGATGCCCGCGCGGTACAGCGCCGATACGGCTGCCGCCAGCGACGCGTCGTCCTTTACGGCAATTCCGGTTAAAATTTCGGTTTCGCTCTCGTTGGGGCAGATAATATCAGTGTTTACAAGCAGGCGTTCGGGAAGTGCGACGGCGGGCGCCGGGTTAAGCACTACCTTCATTTTCTTTTTATGCGCGAGTTCGGCTGCGTAGCACACGGTATCCATGGGAATTTCGAGCTGCATTATAAGATAATCGCCCTCTTTGGCGTCTTTCAAGCCCTCGTCCACGTCCTCCTCGCAATAATCGTGATTGGCTCCGGCGGACAGAATAATGCGGTTGTCGCCGTTTTCCACCACTATCATGGCAACGCCGGTCGGGCGGCTTGAAAGCGTGACGTTCGAGGCGTCGGCTCCGCAGGACACGAGATTTGCTATAAGGTCTTTGCCCTGAGCGTCGTCGCCCACTTTGCCTATCATTTTTACTTTTCCGCCCAGTTTTGCTATCGCGACAGCCTGATTGGAGCCTTTGCCCCCGGACGTCGTGAAAAACTTGGTTGCGGAAATGGTTTCGCCGTTGACCGGCATGTACGGAACGGTTGCCACCATATCCGTATTTATGCTTCCGAGAACGTAAATCATACGTTTCCTCCGTTTTTTTGGTTTTTTAATGTCAATATAATACCATTTTCGCTTATATTTGTCAAGCGTGAAGCGCACACTACGATAAGGAGGTTTATATGAAATTACGAAATAAAAATTACTTTATTCAGAAGTCGAAAAAAGCGCCGCGCTATCGTCACCTCGCCACGTACACGATGATCGCACCGGACGATATTGCCGACAGTTCCAAAAGTTGAAGAATTTTTCTTCGTTTGAAAAAAGAAAATTTTCATTTAAAGCCTCTCACCCAGAGAGAGGTGGCACGGCTCTGCCGTGACGGAGATGGTGTAGATGGCGGGCGAACGCAGTTTATTCCTACCGCTCGCCAATTACCTCGTACACTCCGTAGGGGAGACCTGTGGTCTCCCGCCGCTAAACGACAATATTATTTTTTACGTACGCCGATACGAAACACAAACGATAACAATCCCTCAGTCGCCTGACGGCGCCAGCTCCCTTTGCTCAAAGGAGCCTTTAAATTCGGTTTATTTGTGCGAGTGCAGGGTGTCCCTTCCGATTTGTAGGGCGGGGGCTTGCTCCCGCCGCCGTTCTTTTCGGACAGTCGAGGACGCCTGTCCCTACAGTGAGAAAACGAGCGTTTGTTTCCTCTCTTACCAAAAAGCGTTGCGGGGTTTGGGACACAGTCGCAAGTGTCCCAACGACTTTTTTGCTTCTTTTTTCTTCGCCTGAAAA
>CAKQJJ010000148.1 GCA_934247335.1 uncultured Clostridia bacterium
GTTTTTACCGTGTACCCGATTTCGGAAGCGTTGAACGGTAAATGGGTTAATTTTGCTCTTACGTACGACGGAAATAAATTTATCATGTATATCAACGGAGTAAAAACTCGTGTGGTTACGGCAAGTAACGGAATCGATCTGAAGAAATCACCGTTATATATCGGCGGATTTGCAAACGATGCGCTCGGATTTAAAGGAGAAATCGATTCGCTGTACGTTTTCGACAAATGTCTGAACGAACGTGAAATAAACAAATACATGAATGATAAAGGAGATTTTGAAGTGAAAGAACCGGAAAACAACATTCCATTGTTGGACGAAGACAACATATTTAACGTAAAAAACTATTCCGAGACAGGCTGGAACGATTTCGTATACGCCCACGGTGAAACGAAGCTTAATTTTGCGATCAGACTGCCCGACGGTTACGATAAAACGAAGAAATATCCGCTTGTGGTGTTTTATCACGGCGACGGAAGCAACGGAAAAACAGCCGAAAGCGTTTATACCGGCGGCGAGTTTACCGCCGTTCAGAGAGCGTTGCAGGAAAACGGGCAATTTATCGCGCTCGTGCCGGTTGCGACAAAACCTTGGCTCGGCGTTCCGAACGATATCGGGACGGTGTATCCGTATCGTATTTACGACATGGATAAAGAAGGTAAGCCCAGTGAAGAATTGATTGCGGCGGATAATCTTACCGACGTATGTATAGAAAATTTAGCCGTCGACGAAAGCCGAGTGTATTTATGCGGATATTCGCGCGGAACCATGGCGAGTTGGTATTTGCTTTCGCAGTCGCCGGATAAGTTTGCGGCAGCCGTATTATGTTGCGGAATGGGCGATCCGAAAATTACCGAAAGATTCAAAAAAGTGCCCGTGTGGCTTTTTATGGGAACCGACGATCCGCTCGTATCCTACTGTGATATGAAAGAGATTTACGATTCGTATGAAAATAACGGCGGAAAAGGCAGATTTACCGCATGCTCGGGCGCAGGACACGATTTATCGGCGTGGCTGTTTAATCAGACCGATATAGTCGACTGGTTGTTTGCTCAGAAAAAATAAATCGGCGTTGCCGTAAAAATAAGGAGAAAATCGAATGAAAACAAAATTACATAAGCTTGTGCTTTTATTGCTTTCCGTAATGTTCGTACTGTCGCTGCCGGCTTGCAGTAAAAAGCCTGCCGAACAGCACACGGAACACTCGTACGGAGAATGGATTACAACCAAAGCCGCAACTTGCACGGAAAACGGAACGGAAACGAGAACTTGCTCAGTGTGCGGAAAGGAAGATAGTCGCACGCTGAATGCAAACGGGCACGATTACGACGAATGGGAACGCGTGTCGAAACCCACGTGCAAAGCGGAAGGAAAGGATAAACGCGTTTGTTCGGTTTGCGGCGACGAAGAAGAACGAACCATTGCACCGGTTGCTCATTTATATGAAAACGGAACGTGCAAATGGTGCGGGCGTCCCGAATCCGACGACAAAACGATGACAGCAGGCGTTGTAAAGGCTAACGTCAACTTCGGTTGCAACGGTGCCTCGGACTGGGAAATCGACGTAAAAAACGGCGTATACGTTGCAAAATCCGATAAAAACGCAAATCTGACATTTATAAATTGGCAATTTGAGGGCGGAACCATCGAATGGGACATGACCGTTCCGAAAGACTCTCATTATGCATTCGGAACGGTTTGCGGTATTACTTTTGCTTCGGCGTCGGATAAAATTCTCGGCGGTGAGGCTGCCGAGGACAATTATTATTGCTTCGGTCGTGCTTTTACCGGCGAATACGTCGGGTATTCAAAACAAAACGGTGCTTTTGCGTGGCAGGATTACGCAAAACTTTCCGGAATCAACTGCGTTCAAGGCGTAAAAAACCATTTCCGTCTGAAATACGACGACGTAAACAACGTCATTTATCTCACTTACGGTGAGCAAAGTACGTTTTTCGTTCCTACCGTCAAGCTATCCGGTAAATATTTCGGTTTGTATTCGGAAGCAGCCGGTACGATTTTTGAAAACATAGTCGTAACGCCCGAACGATACGAGCGTCAGTCTATAAGTCCGATGAACCAAAGCGAGTGGAAGGAAGAACTTATAGACGGAGAACTTACGTATACCGCGTTGTCCGGTGTGGGCGCCGCAATACTTAAAGATACGGCGTTTACGACCGGCACGATTGAATGGGATATGCTTGTTCCGAACGGTGAGTTTGCTTTTAACGTAATGTGCGGCATAATATGGGGTGCGGAAAGCGACGTTATAAGCATATATTCGTCGCAATTATTGTGCAGCGGAATGTATCCGTCCGGTATTTTTGTGACGTATTCCAAGTTTTTTGACGGGCAGAACGTGGCTTTCGGTTGGGAAAACGCTTCGCAGATAGACGACGCTTCGCTTATGCCGAGAAACGTATTCGTTCACTACAAAATAAGCTTCGACGGAACGAACCTTACATTGTCCGTGGGCGACAAAACGGCAACTTTGCAACCGAACAGAAAACCGTTCGGTCAATACGTCGGATTGTATTCGGAAGTTGCCGGCACGGTATTTAAAAACGTAACGATAATGTCGTCGGAGGCATGATTTCAGTTTTCGGCAATCGTTATTTTGTCGGATTTATCAAAAACGAACGTTATAATAACGATAAAAAATCGGTTTCGTGATTTGTTTTACGGTTCCGATTTTTTTCTGTTGCGGATAAAATAACGCAAAAAGCAAATAATTTCCTATATGAGAACTATTTTGAAGGGAAAAGACAGTAATTTCGTGGTCGACGACGCGCCCACGTTCGATTATCCGGAAAAAAAGAAGAAAACGCAAACGATAAGCTTTATAAATCCGCCGTACGTTGCGGGAAGAGCTGCCGTCGTGGGCGAAAAAGAAGGAAAAGGTCCGATAGGCAAATATTTTCACGTAGTCAAATCGGACGACAAAAACGGCGAAAAAACTTTTGAAAAAGCCGAAATCGATATGCTTGAACAGGCGCTCGGCATTGCAACCGACGTTTTACCCGATAAAACAAACGATCTGGATTTGGTAATTTCCGGCGATCTTCTCAATCAGATAACTACGTCGTCGTATGTATGCCGAAGTTTTGACGTGCCTTTTCTCGGCGTGTATAGCGCCTGTTCGACGTTGAGCGAAAGCATCGCCATCGCTTCGAGTATGATCAACGCAGGATACTTCAAAACGATTGCGTGTTGCACGGCAAGTCATTTCGCAACGGCAGAAAGGCAGTATCGCTACCCTCTCGAATACGGTTGTCAACGCCCGCCGTACTCGCAATGGACGGCAACGGCTGCCGGTTGCACGGTTTTGTCGTCCGAATATAAATCGGTCGTGGCGGTTACAAAAGCGACGTTCGGAAAAGTAATCGATTACGGATTGAACGATCTGAATAACATGGGGGCGGCAATGGCTCCCGCCGCTTTCGACACGATTAAAGCGTTTTTTCACGACACGAATACCACGCCGAACGACTACGATTTGATAGTAACCGGCGACCTCGGCAAGCTCGGCTCTGATATATTGAGGGCTTTGATGTCGGAATGCGGAATGCCGCTTGGCAGAAATTACGTCGATTGCGGTTCTTTGCTGTATTACGTTGATCAACATTGCTATCAGGGAGCAAGCGGAGCCGGGTGCAGTGCGTCGGCGGTAAATTCGTTCGTTCTCGAAAAAATGGAACAAGGCGTATATTCAAAGGTTTTGTACTTCGCAACCGGAGCGCTTATGAGCACGCAAAGTTGCTATCAGGGCGAAACTATTCCGTGCATAAGCCACGGCGTGCTTTTTGAAAGGAGATAATCGCATGAATGAATTTTTAAGTATGTTGTCTACGTATGCAATAGTATTTGCCGTCGGTGGCTTCGTGTGCATGCTGGCTCAGATTCTGATAATCAAAACAAAGCTTACCCCGGCAAGAATACTGGTAATTTTTCTCGTTTCCGGAATAGTTTTGGAAGGAATAGGAG
>CAKQJJ010000149.1 GCA_934247335.1 uncultured Clostridia bacterium
CAGAAGGCTTATGAGCAAAGTGTAGCAAAGTGTAGCCCACTATACTTTGCTTCGCAAAATAGTGGGCTCTGCGAGGCTGTGAATCCACTATAAAAACAGTCGGCAGAGAAAATTCTACACACTTTGCTCAACGATTACAAAAACAAATTTCAGGAGGAAAATCATCATTTCATATTTAGTGTGCCATATGGAGAAATACCATAAACAAGACGTTGCCCCTATCGAAAAGGAAAACGAACGGGGCGAAAATTACAAGTCGGATAACCTACAGATAGACATCGAGCGAACAAGAAACAATTATCGCTTCACGCCGTATTTCGGAAAGACTTACACGGAGTTCATAAACGACAGAATAAAAGAGTTAGGCTTATCCCCGCGCAAGGATGCGGTTGTTATGAACTCGTTTGTGTTGGGCTCGGATAAAACTTTTTTCGACGGTTTATCCAAGGTTGAACAATACAACTTTTTCTCGGACTGCTATAAATTCTTTGCTAATAAGTACGGCGAAGAAAATATCATCGCGGCGGTAGTACATAACGACGAAACAACGCCGCATATGCACTTAAACTTAATGCCCGTAACTAAAGACGGCAGACTTTGCAGTAAACAACTTTTCGATAAATCACAACTGCAACAATTACAAACGGATTTTTACGAAGCCGTCGGAAAACGTTGGGGCTTACAGCGCGGCAAAGAAGGCAGTCAAAAGAAACACCTTTCCACCGCCGAATTTAAGGCAAAAAAGATAATAGAACAAGCGGAAGCCATACGAGAAGAAAATCAAGTGTACGCTGACGCTATAACCGAAGCGAAAAGCGGGAATATTCCAAGGAAACGCGGTAAGTTACAGGAACAAGTGATTGCTTTAACGGCAGACAACAACGACCTTTCAAAACGGCTTACAAAGGCTATGGACGAAGCATCGTTATACGCTAAAAAATCGGAAGCCCTACAAAAGGAAAAAGATAATAATTCCCATTATACAAACGTCGGCAAAGAACTTGCGCGAACAAACCCGAAGGAATATCGGCGTATAGTCCACGGCAAGCCGAAAACAATCGGAAGTTTTTTCGATTCCGTTCTTTCGCTCTTCACGCCCGACGTCGTTCGGCAAGTCCCACGTTTACAGCAAATAGAGGCGGAAATCGAAGAAGAACGCAAAAAGCAAGAAAAACTCAATAATAACGAAAATTATAAGAAATAAAGGGATATTTTCTGCCCCGTTCATAAAAAGAACTTGACTTCGGATCATAAAATCGTTATAATATGTATCAATACGATTTTATATTTTCGGAGGAACAGTTCAATGGAACGGAAAGAAGATACTCCCGTGCGTAAAACGCGCAGGAAGTATGAAGAAAAGAATAAAGAAAAGAGAAAGCAAGCGAGCGGCAATTTCGGAACGATGATACCGAGAGCCTTATATGATGAGATAAACGCTTTTCTCGAGGAAAACGGAATTACGAAAGTCCGACTGATCAAAGAAGGCTATGAAGCCTTGAAAAATATGAAAAAAGACGGCAAATTATAAGCCGCCCTTCCTGCCGTTTTGCGTAAATAAATCATTGATAAGGAGATTATATTTACGGAAAACACGGCTAAAATTATAAATCAAAACAGCAAACCCACGGCAAGCATATTTACCGTCTATAAAAAAGAACCTAACGGCGAATACACGCGAACCCGCGAAAGAGTTCTTGGCAATACGGTTTATACCATTATTGCCCACGAAAAGCAGAACGTCGGCGTTACGGCGTTCGATATTACGAAAACGCTGATAGAACGGAATATAGACGAGGCGTTAAAACCCGCCGTTCGTATCACGGATCGGTTATCGTTTGAAAGTTGCAATTCGGGAGGTAATAAACAATGAATTTGCAACCGACAATTAAAAATAGAAAGACAAAAAGCACAGAAGAACAATGGACAGCCTGCTATTGCAGACTTTCCTGCGACGACGATTCAGACGGCGACAGCAACAGTATCCGTAATCAGAAAATGTTACTGCAAAAGTATGCGGACGAAAATCATTTGCGGAACGTAAGATTTTACGTTGACGACGGCTTTTCGGGAAGTAACTTTGAAAGACCTGATTTCAAACGAATGATGTCCGACGTCGAAGATGGCAAAATTTCTACTGTAATCGTAAAAGATATGTCCCGTTTCGGAAGAGATCATATTCTTGTGGGATATTACACGAAATATTATCTTGCCGAAGCCAACGTAAGATTTATCGCCATTTACGACCAAGTGGACAGCGAGAAAAATCCCGACGACGATATTACTCCGTTCAAAAACATTCTGAACGAGATGTACGCAAAGGATTGCAGTAAGAAAATCAAAGCGGTTGTCAAAGCCAAAGGCAATTCCGGAAAACATCTTACGACGCTTCCCCCGCTCGGATATAAGAAAGATCCCGAAAACAAGGATAAATGGATTATAGACGAAAAGGGCGCGGAAGTCGTAAGAGAAATTTTCAAGTTGTGCGTTCAGGGGTTCGGTCCGACGCAGATTGCGAGAATTCTTACCGAAAGAGGCGTAGACACGCCCGTTATTTACTGCCGTAAAAACGGATTGCCGACATCGTTAAAAGTCAGAGAAGATTCGGAAATTTGGGATCAAAGGAGTGTCGCGGGTATTCTTGAAAATTTGGAATACACGGGATATACGGTCAATTTTAAGACCTGTAAAAAATCGTACAAATCGAAAAAACGTATTAACTTACCGAAAGAAGACTGGGCAATCTTTGAAAACACGCAGGAAGCGATCATCGACAAGCAGACATTTGAAACCGTTCAGAAAATTCGTCAGGCAAAACGCAGACCGACCGATATGGGCGAAATGAGTCCTCTTTCGGGACTGATTTACTGCGCCGACTGCGGACAGAAAATGTATCTTTGCCGTTGCACGACAATGAAACAAAAAGAATATTTCAACTGTTCGACCTACCGTAAAAAGAAGAAAAAATACTGCACTTCTCATCAGATAACGGTCGAAGCATTGGCTGTTCTAATTCAGGACGATTTGCGGCGAACGATTTATTTTGCGCAACAGCAAAGAGAAATGTTTTTGCAGACGTTACGGAAAAACGCCGCAACGAGAACTGAAAAAGAACTGAAAGAGTATTCAAAGGAAATAAAAACTTCGGAAGAGCGTATCGAACGGCTTGACAAAATTATTGAAAGCCTTTACGAAGATAAAGTCGAAGGTAAAATCTCCGAAGAGCGATACTTAAAAATGAGCGATACATACGAAACCGAGCAAGCCGGTCTGAAAGAACGGGTTAAAACGTTGAAATCGGAAATCGCGAAAACGAAAGAAGACGACGATAAAATTCTCGATTTTATGATGCTTATTTACAAGTATAACAGTTTTGAAGAACTCACGCCCGAAATACTTCGCGCGTTCATTGAAAAGGTCGTTGTTCACGAAAAGACGAAAGTAGACGGACATTACAGACAAACGGTAGAAATTTTTTACAATTTCGTCGGAGCAATCGACCGACCGATATGGGGCGACGAACTCTCTGACGATGATGATTGAAACCAACAAATAACAAGAGAAAAGGCGTGGCATAACGCCACGCCTGACTCTGAACCTTGCGCCTTTACCTGAAATTCCCTATGGGAACTGCAGTAAGTTCGTCGTTCTTTTTTCGTGGTGGAGTGAATGGGCGGGAGACCGCAGGGCTCTTCTACGTGGGTACGAGGTAATGAGGCACGGTAGGGGCGAGCGGTAGGGGCGAACTGAGTTCGCCCGCCGAACGATCCCACCGACTTCTTCGCTACCGCTCGAAGCCACCTCCCTTGCAAAGCAAAGGAGGCTTTTTAAGAAGTTGAAAGTGGATGACAAAACGGAAGATTCTATACTGTAGGGACAGACGTCCTCGGCTGTCCGAAAAGAACGGCGGCGGGAGCAAGCCCCCGCCCTACGAATTGGCAAATGTACTTTGTTCCCTCACAAATAAACCAAA
>CAKQJJ010000150.1 GCA_934247335.1 uncultured Clostridia bacterium
GAATAAGGCTGGGATCTCGGTAGGAATAAACTGCGTTCGCCCGAAATGCTGTTATCTGTGGCGGATAGTTCAAAAGTTTTTTGCCTACTTTTTTTCAAAAAAGTACGGCGATAGCGAGTATTACGAATCTTCTGATTCGTAAGCAATAGGAGATAAAAGAAAAAAGCCCGATATTTCTATCGAACTTTTTAACTCTGGAGCTCCCGGGCGGATTCGAACCGCCGACCTATTGATTACGAATCAATTGCTCTACCGGCTGAGCCACGGAAGCAAATCGTGCAAAATCAAGCATTTTCACACAATGCTAAAGTATTATAGCCTATTTTAAAATAAAAGTCAATCGATTTCGGGAATTTTTTTGCATAAGCCGAGGCGTTTGCGCGAAAAATATTTGACAATGGGGCGCCGATGTGGTACAATTTACGTAAACTGAATAGATTTTCATTTCACGAAAGGATCTGACAGGAGTTTTATGGAGTTGCACGGTCGTCGTATTTTTCGACGTACGGAGATGCGGCTCTTTTTTTATGGAGGTTTATAAATGGCAGACGTAATCGTAATCGGCGCAGGCATAACCGGCTGCGTCACGGCAAGAGAACTTTCGCGCTATCAGGCGGACGTGCTCGTGCTGGAAAAAGGCAACGACGTAGCCGTGGGCGCAACCAAAGCCAATTCGGGCATAGTTCACGCCGGCTTCGACGCTCATCCCGGAACGCTCAAAGCGCGCTACAACGTGCGCGGCGCGGGATTGTTTCCCAAAATGTCCAAAAAACTTGACTTCCCTTACCGCGAGAACGGCGCAATGGTGCTTAATTTCTCCGAGGAAGGCACGAGCGAGCTGGAAAAACTGCTTGAACAGGGCAAGGAAAACGGCGTAAGCGGACTTAAAATCATTTCCGGCGATCAGGCTCGCGAAATGGAGCCTTCGATAAGCGGAAAGGTGGTAAACGCGCTGTACGTTCCCACTTCGGGCATAGTCAGCCCGTACGAAATGGCAATCGCGTACGCGGAAAACGCCGCTACCAACGGAGCCCGTTTCGAGTTTAACAAGAAAGTTATTTCGGTTCGCAACGAGGACGGTCTGTTCGTCGTCAAAACCGATGACGGAAATCGCTACACGGCAAAAGCGGTAGTAAACTGCGCCGGCGTGTACAGCGATTTCATCAATAATATGCTGTGCGAGAAAAAGTATCACATCACCGCAAGAAAAGGCGAGTACGAACTTCTGGACAAGTCGTACGGCTATCTTACAAGCACCACGCTGTTCCAGCTGCCCACCGCAATGGGTAAAGGCGTGCTGGTTGCGCCCACCGCTCACGGCAATATTCTGGTGGGACCCACCGCAACCGATATTCCCGGAAAGGACGACGTGGATACGACCGCAGAAGGCCTGGCTACCGCCTGGAATCAGGCTTCTCTCACGGTGGAAAATCTGCCGAGAAGAGGGGTTATCACTCAGTTCTCCGGACTGCGCGCTCACGCCAGCGAAGGCGATTTCGTAATCGGCGCAACCGAAGTCCCGGGCTTTTATAACTGCCTGGGCGTCGAGTCGCCGGGGCTCAGCTCTGCTCCCGCCATCGGCAAAGATCTGGCTATCTGGGTTGCCGGCTATCTCGGACTGGAAGAAAAGAACACGTTCGTTTCCGAGCGCAAGGGAATACCGCATTTCTCGCAGCTTACCGACGAGCAGAGAAATGAGCTTATAAAGCAAAATCCGCTGTACGGCAAAATGGTATGCCGCTGCGAAACGGTTACCGAGGGCGAAATAGTGGAAGCCATTCACCGCGTTCCCGGCGCCCGCGACATGGACGGAATCAAGCGCAGAACGCGCGCCGGCATGGGAAGATGCCAGGCAGGCTTCTGCACGCCGAGAATAATGGAAATTCTTGCGCG
Source organism: uncultured Clostridia bacterium (assembly GCA_934247335.1). Classification (GTDB taxonomy): domain Bacteria; phylum Bacillota; class Clostridia; order Christensenellales; family Pumilibacteraceae; genus Neoclostridium. The sequence goes on from CAKQJJ010000150.1 coordinate 1,894, forward strand.
CGAGCTTAAAATAGAACAGAAAGACGTTACCAAAAATGGCGGCGAAAGCTATCTTCTCATCGACCGTATAAAGGAGGACGAAAAAAATGACTAATCGCGATCTCGTAATCATAGGCGGCGGTCCCGCGGGACTTGCAGCCGCAATAGGAGCTTACGACGCCGGCGTGCGCGATATGGTGATCTTGGAGCGCGAGCCGAGATTGGGCGGAATACTCAATCAGTGCGTTCACAACGGATTCGGACTGCACACTTTCAAGGAAGAACTCACCGGTCCCGAATACGCTCAGCGTTTCATCGATCAGGTTAAGCAAAGAAATATCGAGTGCCTTATAAACACTACGGTTATAAACGTAAGCAAGGACAAGGTGGTTACGTTCGTCAACGCCGAACAGGGCGTGGTGGCAATCAAGGCTAAGGCGGTTATTTTCGCATGCGGTTGCCGCGAACGTCCGAGAGGAGCCATCAACATTGCCGGAGCGCGCTGCGCGGGTATTTATTCCGCCGGTACGGCTCAGCGTCTGGTGAACATGGAAGGCTTGAAGCCGGGCAACGAAGTGGTGATTCTTGGCAGCGGCGACATCGGTCTTATCATGGCTCGCCGTATGACCTTCGAGGGCTGCCACGTAAACGCGTGCGTCGAACTCATGCCCTACTCGTCCGGTCTTAATCGTAATATCGTGCAGTGTCTGCGCGACTATAATATTCCGCTTATGCTGTCGCACACCGTCACCAAAATCAACGCGACTAACGGCAGAGTAAGCAGCGTGGTAATTGCCGCCGTGGACGAAAAACTTCGCCCCGTGCCCGGCACCGAAACCGAAATCAAGTGCGATACGCTGCTCTTGTCCGTAGGCTTGCTGCCCGAAAACGAACTGGCTCGCGGAACCGGCGTTGGCATGAGCCCGGTAACCGGCGGAGCGGAAGTGGACGACGACATGATGACCAATATCGACGGCGTGTTCGAGTGCGGAAACGTTCTGCACGTTCACGACCTCGTGGACTTCGTAAGTAAGGAAAGCGCGCTCGCGGGCGAAAAGGCTGCCGAATATATTTCGGGCGGGCAAAAGTCCGGCTCGGAAAAAGTGGCTTTCGCAACCTTCGGCGGCGTTCGTTACGTCGTTCCGCAAAAGCTTAACCGTACGGGCGAAAACAAGGATCTGTCGCTTAAAATGCGCGTGGGCGCCGTAAAGAAAAACGTTCGCCTTGAAGTCATTGCCGACGGCGAAGTGGTGGTGTCCAAGCCGCGCAAAGTGGTTACTCCCGGCGAAATGGAAAACCTTACTTTAACCGGCGCTCAGGTGGAAAAACTCAGAAAAGCAAACGAAATTTCTGTCGGACTTAACGGAGGTGAGCAATAATGACCGAACTTACTTGCATTTGCTGCCCTATGGGCTGCACGATCACGGTTGAAAAACAGGGCGAAGAATTCATCGTTTCCGGCAACGGCTGCCCGCGCGGCAAAAAATACGCCGTGGAGGAACTCACCGCGCCCACGAGAACGGTTACGTCTTCGGTTAAGGTTAACGGCGGAACGTGCCTTATGGCTTCGGTTAAAACCGATAAGCCCATTGCAAAGAACCTCGTGTTCGACAGCCTTAAAACGCTGGAAAACGTAGTTCTCGCAGCCCCCGTGCATATCGGCGACGTGGTTGTCGAAAACGTGCTGGGAACGGGCGTCAATTTCGTCGCCACCCGCGAAGTGGATAAAATTTAATCAGGACTGTTTCTATAAACTTCTCTTTATGTGTAAAGAAAAACGGCTTGGTCGTAAATCGCCTCGCCGTTTTTCTTTTTTATGTTTTTGAGTTATATGTCACGGGGACACGCTATATTTCCCGATTCGTAGGAATAAACTGCGTTCGTCCGCATTTTTATTGTAGGGACAGGCGTCATTGGTTATCCGTACCTTTTTCAATTTGTAGGGACAGGCGTCCTCGACTGTCCGATTGTGGTTTTTGAAAAAGCAAGCGATGGAGTTTAAAGAGGATAATTTCGTTTTGTATTATATTTTCAACTTCTTTTGTAGGGCGGGGTCTTGCTCCCGCCGTCGTTCTTTACGGACAGTCGAGGAC
>CAKQJJ010000151.1 GCA_934247335.1 uncultured Clostridia bacterium
GAGCATCAGGTGTGGGTGCGGGGGCCTTGGACCCACATGCAGAGAGCAGCATTGCCATCACAAGCAACAGGGTCACAAACAAATTACGTTTTTTCATAGCCAATTCCTCCGCTTTTTTATTAGTATATCATATCTTGAAGCAATTTGCAATATTTTAAGCCGATTTTTCCTTTATTCGTCACATTCAATACAAAAACTCCCGCTTTTTGTGCAAGCGAGAGTTCTTTTGTGCGTCGTGGCGACGAAATTATTTAACTACGGAGAATTTGTAAACCGTGGTACTGCGATAAGGCTTTTCCGCTTCGAGAACGGTGGACGGATATGCCGGGCAGTTGGGCGAATTGGGGAATCCCTGCGTTTCGAGGCAGAGCGCGCAATAGTCCTTGTACACTTTTTTGCCTTCGGTTCCGTTCATGGTGTTGGAAGTATACAGCTGAACGCCGGGCTGATCGGTGTAGCAGTCCATTCTTCTTCTGCTTGCCTTGTCGTAAACGTAAGCGAAATGCTCGATATCATTTTCGGTGTTTCTGTCGAGGCAGTAGTTGAAGTCGAAGCCCTTGCAGAGCGCGATCATATGATCGGACGAGAACATATTGGTTTTAAGCAGTTCGCCGTTCTTGAACGAATAGGGCGTTCCGATAACGTCCATAAAATCGTTATGCGGAATAAGTTCGTCGTCGACGGGAGTGATGCGCGAGCTGTTTATCATAAGCTCCTGATCGAGAATAGTGTCGTCGTTGCCGATGTTGAAATAAGCGTGATTGGTGAGGTTGCAAAGCGTTTTCTTGTCGCTGACGGCATAGTAATCGATTACCACTTCGTTATCGTTGGTGTACTGATAGGTGCATTCCACCTTCATGGTTCCGGGATAGCCGCCTTCTCCGTCGGGCGAAGTATAGGACAAAACGAGCTTTTCGCCTTTGATTTCGGCGGAAAAAGTTCTTTGATCGAAGCCGTCGAAACCGCCGTGAAGAGTGTTTTTGCCGTTGTTTGCCTGCAAATTGTAGGTGATTCCGTCAAGCGTAAACTTGCTTTCGCCGATACGATTGCCGTATCTTCCGATAAGTGCGCCGTAGAACGCGCGGGACTTGTCGATATAATCTTCGGGCTTTGCGTAACCCACGAGCACGTCGCCCATATTGCCGTTTTTATCGGGTGCGGTAAGGCGGATCATTCTTGCGCCGTACGTGAGAACGTCAAGCTCGGCTCCGTTTTCGTTGGTGATGCGATATACTTCGTTTTTAACGCCGTTTCTTTCAAATTCGTGAATTTTGGTTATCATAATTTTTCTCCGTTTTTTATTACCCTTATCGGTTTTATTGTATTTTATCACATTTGCGGGGTTTTGTCAACGTTAAACGGGCGCGGTAAAAATAAAGATAGGCGCGGGGTTTCGTTTTTTTGTGCGTAAATACGAAAAAAGCGGCTCTGCGTTGGACAAAATTCGCGTTTTGTGATAGAATATAGTTATGAACAATCTTCACGAAAACAATACGAGCGCCGGTTCGGTGGAGTTTTATCTGGCAAGAAAATCGAGCGGCGAAACCAGAAAGCACGACTTCTACGAAGTTATCGTAATAACCGAAGGCGTCGTGACTTTGTGCGTCAACGGCGAAAAAACGGTTCTTAGGCAGGGCGACGCCGTTTTGTTGCGCCCGGACATACCGCATTCTCTGACCAAATACCGCGGAATTCAGCACACGCGGATGCTTATCACTTTCGACGAAAACTTTGCCAGGCAGTCGCTTAACTACTTTTATCCGGGATTTTACGGCATTATGAAAAGTTGCGCTTCCACCCTTTTCGTGACCATGGAAAAAGACAGGCTGGAGCGACTTATTAAAACCTCTCGACTGATACTGACCATGCCCGAAATAAAAGGCGACGAACTTCGGGCGAAAATGAATATGCTGCTTGCACATAAGGCGATAACCGTGTTTTTTGAAAAATACGCGCTTAAAAATTCGGACTATCCCGAGTGGCTGAGCGATTTTATCCGCAAAATGCTGCAACCGGAGTACATAAAAATGAAAGTTACCGAAATGGCGGAATACAGCAATTACAGCTATTCGCACCTTACAAAGCTTTTCAAGCAATACACGGGCAAAACTCTGATCGAATATTTCAAAGAAGCAAAGCTTCACATGGCGGAAAATTTGTTGATTTCGTCCGATTATTCGTGCCAGCGTATTTCCGATTGCGCCGGTTACAAGAGTTTAAGCCATTTTACAAAGGCGTTCCGCAGCGCGTACGGCACGACTCCGAGCGAATATCGCAAGAGTTTTGATTGAACGTAAAATTTATTGAAAAAAATTTTTGATTGGAGCAGAATTTATTGAAAAAAAGAACGGGAGCCGTAATTTTTTCGCGGGTTCCGTTTTTTATTATTGAGTTAAAGACGATCCCACCGACTTCTCGCAGACAAACGAAGCCACCTCCCTTGCAAAGCAAAGGAGGCTTTTTAAGAAGTCGAAAGTTTGTGTCATAATGAATTAAAGCCTCTCACTCCGGGAGAGGTGGCACGGCTCTGCCGTGACGGAGAGGGTTTATTTGTAGGGACAGGCGTCCTCGACTGTCCGAATAGAATGGCGGCGGGAGCAGTTCCCGGTCGCAATTATAAATTGCTCCCCGCTTTGGCTACGAATAGCCCACCGGACTATTCGCTTAACGCGTCGCGCCCCCGCCCTACGATATAAGGTCATTAGTGCGTTACATAAAGAAATTATCCTATTTAAAATACAACGCTTGCTTTTACATGAAACCATAATCGGACAGTCGGGGACGCCTGTCCCTACATTATAAAACGGGAGGGGAAACCCCTCCCCTACAATATAGAAAAATATACATTATCTTCGCGCAAATAAACAAAATTTAAAGGCGCCCTTGAGCAAAGGGAGCTGGCGCCGTCAGGCGTCTGAGGGATTGTTTTGTGAGGTGTGGCGGGAGCAAGCCCCCGCCCTACAAAAGAAGTTAAAAGTGCGTGACATAAAGAAATTATCCTATTTATACTATCTCGCTTGCTTTTACATGAAACCATAATCGGACAATCGGGGACGCCTGTCCCTACAGTGAGAAAGCAAGCGTTTGTTTTCTCTCATGCCTAAAAGCGTTGCGGGGTTTGGGACACAGCAGCAAGTGTCCCAACGACTTTTTTGCTTCTTTTTTCTTCGCCTGAAAAAAGAAGTTACTCCACACAGTTGAGAGGACAAAGTCACTACAATTGAAATAATGTACCTTGACCAAAAATAAACGACATTATCCCATAAATTCAATATACAAAAAAGGCGCTTTCGTTTTTGAAAGTGCCTTTTTAGTTTGTTTTGTATTTAGCCTTTAAGACCGGAACCTATTGACGTACTCTTGATGATGTAGTCCTGAATGAAGATATAAACGATAATCAGCGGGAACATACTGACGACGCACGCAGCCATCTTGATATTGTTGTACGGGCTACGGTCGGAGATGTTCTTCAACGCGAGCTGAACTGTCCATTTGGTATCGTATTGCAGGACGTAAATCAACGGACCCATATAGTCGTTGTACGATCCGATAAATCCGAGGATTACACGAACGAGCAATGCCGGCAAGGTAAGCGGGATGATAAGCGTCAGGAATATTTTAATCTGACCCATACCGTCTATTTTAGCCGCACCGATAAGGTCGTCCGGGATACCGGCAATGTACTGTTTCAGGAAGAATACTTGTCCTATTCCGCCGAGAATAGCCGGCAAGATCAAAGGCCAGGCGGTACCGGAAAGATTAAGGGTGTTCATCCAGACACGACTGGAAGACTGAGTAACCGATCCGGGCAACGTCATGGTGATGATCAGGAAGCCGAAGATCTGGCTTCTGCCCGCGAATTCCATCTTAGCGAAACCGTAAGCGGAAACTGCGGAGAAGAAAACGTTGAGAATACAGGTCGGAATATAATACAAGCAGGTATTTCCCAAG
>CAKQJJ010000152.1 GCA_934247335.1 uncultured Clostridia bacterium
AAATTTGGCAGGACGGCTCCGCTTTTTTGGCAGTAAAGGAAATTTCTTACGCGGTAGAAACGCGCGAACAGAATATACGGATTGCGGCGTTTCCCGAAGGCGTTCAAAAAATGTCGAAAGTTGCTGGTCTCGGGGCAGGGCAAATGGGGGATTCCCAATTCACTTACGAATCGATCCGGGAAAAAGAAGTCGCCGGTATTTCCGGCGGTGCCATTTCGGTACACCATAAAAATGCAGTTGTATCGGACAATGCGATTTTATTGAAACAGCCTGTTGAGAATGCCGTCGATTCGGTAAAAGACGTAAAAATTCGTATCTATGCGCATTTATGGTCGGGACCTTATTGGGCAAACAATACAAACAGAGGGCTGCGTTTGTTCTCTTTGGATTCCGATGGATCGGACAAAGGTGTGTTGATTCCGAGAACTGTCGTACAGGATCGATGGGTGGATTTGACGTTATCCAAAGGAGAGCTGTCCGCCTTGTGCGATGCCGACGGCGCGTTGCGGGGGATCAAAATCGGTTCTTTGATTCGTTCGGAGATGTTATACCCCGACGGAGCCGCATACATCGTGGTCGGCGATGTGATCGTGGAGGAGAAGCTGTCGCAAATGCCTTTAGTTTTGGAAGAGATCGGGAATGTAAAGTACGGAGATACCGCCGCGCTGTCGTTTACCGGCGGATCGGGAACGGGTGCGCTTTCCTTTGAGATCCTCAGCGGAACGGCGCAATTGGAAAGCAATCGTTTGACTTTTACGGCTTTGGGCGAAGTGAAACTTCAGGTGAAAAAAGCCTTTGACGATGATTTTAAAGCCGCGGAAAGCAATATCATTACCGTCAATGTAGAAAAGTTTACCGACAATCGGATCAGTTGGATTGCAGAGCCGAAGGATATGCCCTATACGGGCGATGTCGTTTCGGTGCAGGCAGAGGCGTTGCGCGGCGATGTCGCTTTGGAATTTTTCGCATGGGATTTCGAAAAGAATAGCTGGACGCCGTCGGGAACCGCGGACGCACCTTCTCAACGGGGGCGCTATAAGGTCGTGGCGAAGGTCGACGGAAACGAGTTTTACGAAGGCAACGTCCTGGAAAAAGAATTCTATATCACTGCGGCGGTAACGCTTGAAAATGCGACTTATACGGGCAGTACCAGAGCCGGAGAAACGATTGCGTTTTCCGCAACGCCGCCGATCGGTATGCAAGTGGACGATTTCGAAGTAAAAGTCGGCGACGGCGAATTCGTACGACTGGATGGCAACACTTATAAGATGGGAACGGAGGATATCGTCGTTCGCGCGTTGTTTAAGAAAATTACCTATAAAGTCACTGCGGGGGAAGGGGTCTCCTATACGGGTACTCCCGAATATCAGCAAACGATTACGGTATCCGCGGCAACGCCGCCCGTCGGAAAAACAGTTGGCTATTTTACGGTCAACGGCGAAAAAATCGCGGGAAATACTTTCGTCATGCCGGCGCAGGATGTTGTACTCGGCGTCGTATATAAAAACGCAACCTATAAAATCACTGCGGAAAGCGGCATTACGTACACGGGGACGCCGCAATTCGGCGAAACGATCACGCTCGATGCGGGTACGGCTCCTGAAGGGAAAGCGTTGGAATATTTTACGGTCAATGGTGAGAAGATAGAAGGCAATACCTTTACGATGCCTGCCGGAGACGTGCAAATTTCCGCGGTATGGAAAAATGCGGAAACGAAAAAATCCGGTTGCAATTCCGTTGTCACTCTCTATGCCGGCGGCGGTCTCTTTGTGCTGGCGGTTTCGGCTGTCCTTTTTTGGCTCGCTTTTTCGAAAAAAAGAGCGAAATAAAGAAAGAATTTCATGAGAAGAGTTTTCCGTGAAGACATATTGAATGGATGTAATATGAAAAAAATAAATTTTTTGATTGCGTTTGTATTCATATTTTCTCTGTTTGCGGTGCCTGTAAACGTTTCCGAATTGGATTATGCGCAAGCGCAACAGGAAAATATTCGCATCGCGGGGCTGAAAGACAAGACGCTGACCAAGATGCGCGGCAAAGATTTAAGCGCGAAGGATGGGACGACTCCCGTTACGCAGACGGCTGAAGGTTACCGCTTTTCTTTTCACAGCTGGGTTTGCACGGCGGGAGATAAGGCGATCGCCTTTGAAACAGGGTTTGATCAGGCGACCCTGGACAATTACGGCGGGCTGTCTATCCGTATGTACGTACATCTTTCCTCGCAGTCGCCTTATTATTTAAAAGGGGAAGATTACGGTATATTCTTTTACGGATACGGTTCTGGCATAACCGGCGCGGAAACAGATGCATACGTAGAACTCCCGCAGGATATTCAACAGGATCAGTGGATCGATTTTAAGATTACGGCGGATTCGGCGAAAAAACTTGCCGACAGCGACGGAATGCTGAAGGGAATCCAATACGGCGCTCATATCGAGTGCGGTGACGGCAACGCGAAATATTTTTATCTCGGCGAACCCAAACAAAATAAAACATACATTTTGATCGAGTCGATATCGCTGTATGAAAAACAGGCGGAACCCTTGCAGAAGGAGATCTATATTGCTGCCGCGGGAGCGGGGGAAGAGCCCGTCAAGCAGCACGACGGCTGGAAGGGAGCGTTGCAGCAGGTAAACGGGATTAAAAAGGGAAATGCGGGATGGGAAGAGTTCAACGAAAGGCCCATCCGGGTTTATGAAGACAGCGAAGCCGTCAACGGAAGAGCGTATGCGTTTAATTTTCACAGTTGGTGGCCGACGGTCTCCAATAATGTTCTGCCCTTTTCCCGTGCGGTGGATATGAGCGAAACGAGCGGAGGACTTCTGATTCGTATCAAAGCACATCTTTCTCCGAGAAGTCCTTACTATACATCTCTGGGGGGAATATGCCTCTTAGCCATGGGTGCTACGGGCGCAGAAGGAGAAGGATATATGATCCCCGGCGATATCACGCAGGATACTTGGATCACGCTTCGCTTAACGCCTGCGGAAGCCGCCCGCCTTGCCGACAGTGACGGAAAAATACGCGGTCTGCAAATCGGGGCTGTTCTGCGCGTCGGTACGAATGAAATAAATTCTTTGTATATCGGAGAAAGCGCGTCCTATATCAAAATTGATTACATCGCATTGTGTTCCGAAAAAACGCTTACTTACCATAACTACGACGGCGCGGGCAATGAACAGAGTGTGCCCGTGATTACCGGGCTCAATACGGAAAACTATTATTACACGCCCGCAAAAAAAGAGGGGATGCTGTTTTGCGGATGGTACGAAGGCGAAAATATTACCGAGTTTACGACGCCCTTCGATTTTTCCGAACAAGTTTTTCAGGACGTCCACCTGGCGGCGCGCTGGATTGAGCTGTGCGAAGATCTTTCGCAATATTACGGCGTTTACGAAAAGGATGGGAAACGAATAGAATTGACTGAGATCGGATTGAATATCCGTGAAAATGAATTCAATTACGAATGGTCGGGAATCGGAAAAGACGGAGTGCTGTATCTGGTATCGGCTTACCGCGTGGAAGAAATCGATCTGTCGCAGTATGCGAAAAAAAATTATTTCACTGCCACTTTTTATTGTTTCGGAAGCGTTGTGGATCGAATAATTGTTGCCGAGGGAGAACCTTGTGAGGCAAGTTCGTATCAGCCGAGCGGCTATCAAATTAAAAAATGGAGTCTTTCCCCGGATGCGACGGAGTCTTCTCCGGCATTTTCGTTCGGACAAACGTTAAACGAAAATATTTCTCTCTATGCGTATTGCGAGCGTGCGGAAGAAAATACGCAGGCTTACGAGGATGTTTACGGATTGTATTATAACGTAAACGATAAAAGCCTGCTCGAGCTCGGCAAATATCATTCTGCCCGTTTCAGGGACGCCGACGATACCGAAACGTCTGCCGTATATTATCTTCTGAAAGACGGGAGCATTTTGATTTCGGACGGCAG
>CAKQJJ010000153.1 GCA_934247335.1 uncultured Clostridia bacterium
CGCCTATTCCCTCGCGGAAATAGCCGTTCATCATGGTAAGCTGATAAAAGTCGGTGAGTAACGTCAGGTTTCTGTTCATTTTTTGTCTCCTTTTCTTAGGTAAATAATAAATAAAGCCGCAAGCAGCACAATATACGCAACCAGAATTATAAACGTGTATCCGAGCGACAGAACGCCGAACACGTGCAGCAAAAATATCGCTCCGGCAAGCACGAATACCGCAGCCGCCGCACAAAGGCGCAGAAATTCGCGGCTTATTATCATGGCGCCGAGGCACGCAAGCCCGGGAAGCGCGATATAAACGGGATAAAGCTTTGCGTAGCTGCACCCGAAAAGTTTGCAGGCAAAGCTGATTGCCGCGGGAATGAGAAAGCAGAACGCCAGCCACATGGACACCGCGTTGCCTTGCACGAGCGCGTTTATAAAGAATATCAGCCCGACGGCGGCAAGCGCGATTCCCGTAACCGATTTACCGAAATCGAGATTTATAACGCCGAAATAGGCAAGTAAAATGACCACTATCGCGGCAATCGCCACTACGCAGTCTATTACGTTGCACGTCGTTTTTTTAGCCGGGCTTAAATACAGCTGTTTTTCTTCCATGTCACTTTCGTCCTCGTTTTTCTTTGTTAAAGAGGATAATCGTCGTCCGAATCCTCGTCATCGTCGTCTTCGTTTTCGTCTTCTTCGAGCGAGTCGAGAATAAACAGGTCGTCGTTATCGAGCAAACTCATATTATTCCTCCTCGTCGGCGTCGTCGCCGTACGCATTTTCGTCGGACGAGTCGTCGGAAGCGTCGCCTTCGTTATCTTCGCCGTTATCTTCGGCGTCGTCTTCGTCCGCAAATTCGACTTTACCTTTCTTTGCCTTGAAGCTTTCAAGCGAAGGCTTATTTACGCGGGAAGAAGCCGCTCCGTAATACTCCTCGTCGAGATCCGCGTCGGACACGAACAGGAAAAGTTGCTTTCCCGCCGATCTCGCGCCGAAAAGATAGGATATAAACAAAACCAGTCCGAACACGATAAACGCCGCGCCGAATACCTGGTCGACGCGTATTACGTCCTCGATAAGCCACAGCGTACCCACTCTCATTGCGTCAATCGCAACTCTGCCCAGTCCGTACATAAGCATAAACAGCGCGGAAACGAATCCGTCGTAGCTCTTTTTCTTTCCGATATACGCAACGAGCATGACCGCAAAAGTAATAGCGTCCCACAAAAATTCGTAGAAAAAGGTTGCGTAGTACCAGTTTTCGCCCGATTTTACCGCCATCGGGAACCATTTGAGCGCGTCGTTTTCCACGATGGTTCCCATCGAACTGTTGTCGATAAGGTCGCCCCATCTGCCGACGGCAAGCGCGAATATCGCCGCAACGAAAGCCGCGTCGCAAAGCTGCGACAACGTTACGTCGCGATATGCGTATTTTTCGGGATTTTTATCGAAAAGGTATCGGTTGAACGCGTAAAGCGCGCAAATGCCCAAAAAGCCGCCTATAATCGCGCCGAAAGCGCTTAGCGACGAATTGGAAGTGTTTACGCCGAAAAACGCGCCCGCCGTCCAATGCGTTCCGTTTGCCGCGAAATCGAAAGTGACGTAATACAGTCGTGCGAACAATAACGCGGGAAGAATGACGAACAAAAGGGCTTCAAAAGCGAAATCTTCGTACAAGCCGCGTTTTTTCGATATGAAAAACAACAGAAACGCCGCCAGTAAAACGGAAGCGCCCGTAACTATTCCGTAGCCGCTTATCGCGCACAGTAAATCCGGTTTCATTTGTCATGCCTCGAAAAAAATTTACGTCGGTACAATCCGACGCTTAAATTTTACAATTTTTTGAAGCTTTTGTCAAGGCGTATTTCGTTGTCGCCCGTGCGAATTATGGTTTTTTTACCAATATTCCGCGAACCGGCATATATTTATCGCTTCGTATCTTTCTCGTTTTCACGCATTTGCCGTTTTCGTAATAGAGAAGATAGCCCTCGCTTACGAGCGAAGCCGAGCCGCCTCTTATGCGCATCATGCTGCCCTCGTCTGCGTCTGGCGCGAAATATTTACCTTCTTCGTCGATTATTATCTCGTCTTCGGGTGCCTCCCCCTGCGACACGATTACGCTTTTTCGCACTATATCGTACTCGTTTTTAACGCCGTAAAACTCCGCGACGGCTTTTCCTTCGCTGCAATACGCGCGGATGAAAATTTTTCCGCCCGAGCAATTGGTGAATTTAAGATCGCGCGAGCCGTAACTTACAGCCGCGTCGAACGACGGCGCCACGTACGACGGAGCAAGCGTATGGCTGCCCGCCTCGTCCACGTTCATGCCGGCAAGCAAAGCGGCGTTGTACAGCGTTGTGGACGCCTGGCACACTCCGCCGCCCAATCCGTCCACGTATTCGCCGCCCACGATTATTTTCGCCTCGTAAAACCCGTTTTTCTCGCTTCTTCTGCCCACCGTTTTATTGAAAGAAAAGCTTTCGCCGTCGGACAGTTCGGTTCCGTCGATTTTTTGCATGGCAAGCTCGACGTTGTGTTTTCGGTTTTTGCCCGATCGCGAATAATCGGTGTAAAACCGCGCTTTCAGAAAGGTTTGTTTTTTATTGTCTTCGGCGATCACGGCAGGCGATATTTTTTCGGTTTTCAGCGTGATTACGGCGTTCGGCGAGCGCTGCCACGCGGCAAACGCGTCGGAGTAAAACGCCCGTTCGTCGGCTTTGATTCCGTTCTTTTCGCGCGTTATTACAAACTTCGGATGTCCGCTCGGGGTGAAAGTCATTTCGCTGTCCTTCGGAAGAACTTCGATTTCACGCGATATTTTCTCGAAAAACGCGGGCAAAAGCGGGTACGAGGCAACGAGAGCGCGTTTTTTTGACCAGCCGAGCTTTACCCGTCTTTTTACGAGCGCCGATTTTTCGTAGTGAGCGGCGTTTATTTTGTTTTCATGTATTTCGTACTCGGAATCGTGGTCGGGCGCGATGATGTCCTCGTCCGTATACGTCGCCGATTTTCCCGAGTAGTACACGGTTAAAGCGCTTTTCCGGCAGCCGAAAATGCGTTCTGCGGCAATTTCGTCGGCTTTGTCCGAAAAGGCGAGCGCGGTTTTTATTCCGCACGGTGCGAGCGCCGTTATAAGAGCCGCGGCAACCGAGACTGCGGTTGCGGCAATTTTTCCGAATGCGTTTTTCATACGCTTAGAATGCCGTTTTTTACTTTTTTATATGCAAAAAAGCCGCGAAGATTTTTGCGCGGCTGTATTTTTACGTTGATTTTATACCTGCGACGGCGTGCGTTTTAAGGAGCGTGAGCGCGCTCCGCCTTCGTCAATATTTTTTCAGAAGCTGGATGATGTTACCCTTCGAGCACTTGAAGAATTCGGGTTTAGCCTGAGCCCGCGAACGGATCTGAATGGCGGAAACGGGCGCACCCGAACGGGTAATGTACGAACGCTCCGCGTTTATAGCGTACGCGATGTCCTTGGCGTGAGCGGTCTGATTTTCGCAGGTTTCGAGGAATTCGCTCATGGCTTTCCAGAGATTGCCGCGGGTGTTGCGTTTTTCCTCTACCCATCTGTCGCAGGGCGAACCTATACGGATCACGCGGTACATAGGACGGTTGTCCTTGATGATGATAGCTTCGTCGAGAGAGTCTACCTCGCGAAGAAAGCTTTCGACGTTTCTGAGATCGTCAATCGTAAAAAGACTGTTTAATTCCATAATTAGCCTCCTTTGTTTTTTGGTGCATATTTGCGTCACATTTTTCCTTGGATGACTGTATTATAACATATTATTTCTATATAGTCAAGCTTAAACATAACATTTATATAGATTTTTATGAATTTTTTTGTTTTTTCACGAAAAACACATTATTACGTACTCGGCGTACATAATTGCACCAATATCGACGAGCTCCGATTTTCGCCCCGCATATATATACGGAATATATAT
>CAKQJJ010000154.1 GCA_934247335.1 uncultured Clostridia bacterium
GCCGTGCCCCGCGTCTATCACTATCGTATATTTGCCGTTTTCGTTTTTCGCGCCGGCGGCAGATATCGAAAACGACACTCCTGCCGCGCACGCCACTACGATCGCCGCCAAAACGCACGCAAACGTTTTTTTACTTAAAGTCAGAAACACTCTCAAAGTAGTTCTCCCTCGTCTTTTACACAATCGATACAAAGTTTTCCACACGAGTTATCCACAGCTGTGGATAAGTGTAAAATTCTACGTTTTACCAACGAAATCGTTGCCGTTTATCCAGCCGTCGGAATAGCTTTTAAGATTTTTGCCGCACGTGTTTTCGATTGCCGCGAACAGGTAATCGGGCGAAGCAACTCTCCCGGAATTATCGCGGTAAAAACGCCTGAGGCTTTCAAAAAAGGCGTCGTCGCCGATGGTTTTGCGAATCGAATGAAATAGTAGTTCGCCTTTAAGCCGCGTGCAGAATAAATATTCGGTTTTATTCTTAAAATCGCACGTTTTTCGTTGCATTGCGGTGCTTTCCGGCTTTAATTCGGTTACGAACAGCGAATACGAAAGCGACGCGTCGCGCATTCTCTCGTCAAACGACGCGGAATAGCCGGCGTTTTTCTCGTAGAAAATAGACGCGGAATATTCGCTTAATCCCTCCTGCATAAACACGCAGTTAACTCCGTCAAATCCGACCGCACCGCCCCACCACTGCCGCGCGGCTCCGAAAATCACGCCGTCGGAAAACAGGCTTTCGTTCTGATCTTCGCCCACCGTATATATCCCGGAAGCGTTGCACACTTCCGCACCCGGCGAGCCGACTACGCTTAAATACTCGTACGGATATTCGCCGAACAGGCGGGAAAAGGTGGCAACCGCAGCCACTGCCGTTTTCAGCGCGGATTCGGCTTTCTCGGCGGTGGAAAAACACGCGGACACCGTGGTTTTGCCCGCTTTTGCCGTACGCTGCACGAACGAGCCGAGCGACATTGCGAAAAATCCGGTATTTTTTGCCGTTATAGTCGCGTTTTTTTTGCCGCTTCCTATTGATTTTTCGGAAATAAGCCCGCCGGCAGCGACTGTTACGCTTTCCGGCACGGTTAAATTGACCGTGTAGTCGGCAACGCCGGAGACGAAAGGTTCGCCGTACGGGTAATAGGGCGAAGTATCACCGTCGTAACACAAGACGGGGTAAAATCCGAAAAGATTTACGTTGCCGGACGAGGTTTTGCCGTAGCGCCCGTCGCATTCGGGCAGAGTTAACGTAAAGCGCACGGTTATCGTCATGCTTTCGCCGGGCAGAACAGGGCTATCCGGCACGACGCACAACAGGTCTTCGTCCTCGCCCTCGATTTCGCTTTCCGAGGCTCTATCCGAAGTAACGCCGTCTATCGTTATTTTTCCGAACGAGCGGATATTTTCGCTTGCCTTAAATTGCGCGTTCTGCTCGTATGCGCGCGGATAAAGATGAAAATAAATACGGCTTGCCATGCCTTCTCCGCGATTGACGAAAAAAACTTTCTCGCTTGCGGTTATTGTGCGGGCGCCGTCGTATTCGGCGGTTATTTCGTACTTGTCGCAGACTTCTTTTTGGTTTGCCGAACATGCGAAAATCGGCAAGGTGAGCGCGATTATCGCGGCTGCGCACAGTATTTTTAAAAGCGTACACGGTAATTTTTTCACGGTGTCCTCCGAAAAGCTCGTCTTTTAATGTTTACGCCCGGCTTCCCCGAGATATGTTTGCAATCGGCTCGCTTTAAAAAGAAAAAACCGCGCAAAAATCATGCGAGGCTTTTCGTCGTTTATTTTTTGGTATCGCGAAACGGTTTTTACCGATTTTATTTCCGAGCTTTCTTTTTGGGAACAGGCGTTATCTTTTCGAGCGAGCAAACCAGCTCGTTAAGCTTTTCGTCGTCCGGGTCGATAACGAAATGTTCTTTCGCTCCGTCGTACGGCATTCCCGTTTGCGCGTCGGCGCCCAAAATTTCGCGGGTTTCGGGCAATATTTTGACAAAAACGGAATTGTCACACACGAGCAAAACCGGTTTTTCGTTTGCGTAAACCATATATTCGCCGAACATTTTCTTATATGTAATTTTCCCGTCGAAGCTTATTTTTTCGCACACGTATTGTATAAAATCCTGCGAAGTTGCCATTATTTCTCCTTAAAAACAAAGTCCGTAAAACTTAACTTACGGGCTTTGCGTGATTTTTTAGTTTTGCAGTTTGATTTTTAGTTTTTCTTGTCGTCGTATTCGAGAATAGCCTTTATTCTTCTTACGCCGGCAGACGAGGACTGCTCCTTCACTATTTTGAAGTGACCCAATTCGCCCGTGCGGTTTGCGTGCGGACCGCCGCAGATTTCCTTGGAATATTTGCCCATGGTGTACACCTTTACCTTTTCGCCGTACTTATTGGTAAACAGTCCCACGGCGCCCTGAGCCTTGGCTTCTTCCACGGTCATTTCTTCGCATACGACGGGAACGTCGGCGGCAATCGCTTCGTTTACCAGTCTTTCCACTTCGGCGATTTCCTCCTTTGTAAGGGGACGCGGGAAGGTAAAGTCGAAACGAAGGCGTTCTTCGGTGATGTTACTGCCCTTCTGGTTTGCGTTTTCGTCGTTTAATACTTTTTTGAGCGCGGCGTGCATGAGGTGCGTTGCGGTGTGCAGACGAGCGGTTGCAACAGTGTTGTCGGCGAGTCCGCCCTTGAATTTCTGCTCGGCGCCGGCGTGGCTCTTTTCCTGATGTTCCTTAAACGCCTTCTCGAAGTCTTCGACGTTGACTTTAAGTCCTTTTTCCTTGGCAAGTTCAACCGTCATTTCGATGGGGAAGCCGTAAGTGTCGTACAGTTTGAACGCAAGCTTACCCGAAAGCGTGTCGCCTACGAGATAGCCGCAAACTTTTTCAAATTCCTTGATGCCGCTTTGCAGAGTTTTTTCAAAACGCGCTTCTTCGGTGTTGATTTCGCTTATAACGCGGTCGTGATTGGTTTTGAGCTCGGGATACACGTCCTCGTACTCTTTCATGATTACTTCGGCAAGTTCGCCCAGTTTTCCGGGATCGACGTCGATGCTCTTGGCAAAGCGAATGGCGCGGCGCAGCAGTCTTCTTAAAATATAGCCCTGATCGACGTTGCTGGGCGCAATACCCTTTTCGTCGCCTATCATGAACACGCTGGTTCTTATATGGTCGGCGATAATGCGGATAGCCTTGGTAACGTCCTCGCTTTCGCCGTACTTTTTGCCGGAAATTTCCTCGATTTTAGCGATAATGGGCGCAAAAAGGTCGGTTTCGTACACGGACTTTTTGCCCTGAATTATGCAGAGCGTACGTTCAAGTCCCATACCGGTGTCGACGTTTTTCTGTTTGAGAGGTTCGTATTTGCCGTCGGCGGTTTTATTGAACTGCATGAATACGTCGTTCCAGATTTCGAGATATTTGCCGCAGTCGCAAGCGGGCGAGCAATCGTCGCAGCACTTGGGCTGACCGTTGTCTATAAACATTTCGGTATCGGAACCGCACGGACCGGTGATGCCTGCGGGTCCCCACCAGTTATTTTCCTTGGGCAGGAAGAAAATGTGATCGTGAGCGATGCCCGCCTTTTCCCAAAGCTCTGCCGCTTCGGTGTCGCGGGGGCAGTCGTCGTCGCCGGCGAATACCGACACGGCAAGGCGCGACGGATCTATTCCGAGATATTTAGGCGAGGTTAAAAACTCGTACGACCACGGAATCATTTCCTTTTTGAAATAGTCGCCGAGCGACCAGTTTCCCAGCATTTCAAAGAACGTGCAGTGGCTTGCGTCGCCAACCTCGTCGATATCGCCGGTGCGGACGCATTTCTGAACGTCGGCAAGACGATTGCCCGCCGGGTGTTTTTCGCCCAGAAGGTAGGGAACGAGCGGATGCATGCCCGCGGTGGTAAACAAAACCGTG
>CAKQJJ010000155.1 GCA_934247335.1 uncultured Clostridia bacterium
CTGTACAACAGTAAAAAAACCATCGACATGCTGCGGCTTGCGCCCAACGAAACGCCGTCGTCGGTGCAACTGTTCGGACCCGACCCCGACGACTTTTACAACGCCGCGCAGAGAGAAGAACTTGCCGATTTCGACATAATAGACATAAATATGGGATGCCCCGCCAAAAAAGTGGTGTCCAACGGCGAAGGCAGCGCGCTCATGCGCGATTTCGACCGCGCCGAAAAAATCATAAAGGCTGCCGTAGCGGGCGCAAACGGAAGACCGGTAACCGTAAAGTTCCGCGCGGGATTTTACGACGACGATATCTGCGCCGAGGAATTTGCCGTAATGGCGGAAGAAGCGGGCGCCGCCGCCATGACCGTGCACGGAAGAACGGCGGAGCAGGGCTATTCGGGTTTTGCCGACTGGGATATCATTTGCCGCGTAGCGCAAAAAGTCCACGTACCCGTGTTCGGAAACGGCGACGTTAAGAAAAACAACTTGAAAGACCGCCTGCTGCTAACCGAGGGCGTAGCGATAGGAAGGGGCGCGATAGGCAACTGCGATATATTCTCGCCCGGGAAAAAGGACGCAAGCAAAAAGCAGATGCTTCTCACCCACATACGCTACATGACCGAGTACTTCGGCAGCCGCTTCACCGCCGTAAATATACGCAAGCACCTTCCGTATTATTTTGCCGGCAACAAGGACTTAAAGCTGTTCCGCGCAAGGCTCAACACGCTCGAAGACGCCGAACAAATGTACCGCGAAGTGGAAGCGTGTGCCGAATTTGAATAAAAATAGGACAAAGTTGCGCTTATCGCTCGATTTTTACAGCAACTTTTTACACGCCGTTTCGTTTGACCGATGCGGCGTTTTTGCTGTATAATATAAACTAAGAATATGCGGATGGGCGGCACCAAGCCGTATTCGCGATAAAAAAGAAAAACATTGCGGAGGGCAGTGAAATGTTGAAAAAATATTACGAGCAGTACGATTACGTCGGCACAATGCAGCCGAGGTGCTACTATATTCCGTTTGCGGGCAAAAACGAGTGGAGCGAAAACCGTGAGGACAGCTCGCGCTTTGCTTGCTTAAACGGCAAGTGGACGATAAAGCCTTATAAAAGCGTTCTGGACGTCCCGGACGACTTTTATGCTCTGACGCCCGAAAAACCGATAGACGTTCCGTCGTGTGTGCAGTACTACGGCATAGACTGTTTCCAGTACACAAACGTAAACTATCCCGTGCCTTTCGATCCGCCTTTCGTGCCCAGCGAAAATCCGGCTTTCCATTACAGCCGCACGTTCAGCGCAAAAAAGCAGGACAAACAGTATCTTATTTTCGAGGGCGTGGACAGCTGTTTCTATCTGTACCTGAACGGCAAATTCGTCGGTTTCAGCCAGATAAGTCACCGCGTAAGCGAATTCGACGTAACCGAGTATTTAATCGACGGCGAAAACAAGCTTGACGTGCTCGTTCTCAAATGGTGCGCCGGCACTTATTTCGAGGATCAGGACAAGTGGCGTTTTACCGGTATTTTCCGCGACGTATATATGCTCACCCGTCCCGAAAAGCACGTCGAAGACTATAAAATAGAAACTAAGCAAAACGGCGAAGTGACGTTTGCGCTTCTGAAAGGCGAGGCGGCTTCCGTGTCTTTCGGCGGCGAAACCAAACCTGTGAAAGAAGGCGAAAAGGTCTGCTTCAAAATAGACAATCCCAAATTGTGGAGCGCCGAAACGCCGTACCTTTACGATATGGACATCGAGTGCGCGGGCGAATTTATCCGCGAAAAAGTGGGTATCCGCGAAATAGAAATAAAAGACGGCGCTTTTCTCGTAAACGGCAAGGCAATCAAGATGCGCGGCGTAAATCGTCACGATTTCCACCCGACCAAGGGTGCGGCAGTCGGTATGGACGACATCATGACCGACCTTACGCTTATGAAAAAATTAAACGTAAACGCAATCCGCACCAGCCATTATCCGTCCTGCCCCGAATTTTATCACCTTTGCGACAAATACGGTCTTTACGTCATCGACGAAGCCGATCACGAGTCGCACGGAGCGGCAACCAGTCGCGACGGCAGACCCGAGGGCTATCTGTCCGACAATCCCGAATTCGAGTTTGCAATGCTCGAACGCCAGAAAATGCTGGTCACCCGCGACAAAAACCGCGCCTGCGTAGTTTTGTGGTCGATGGGCAACGAGTGCGGCTGGGGCAAGAATTTCTACGCTTGCTCGGCTTATATAAAGGCAACCGATTCCACCCGCCCCGTGCATTACGAGCGCGTGTGCGCCGCCGATTACGACGCCGAAACGGGCGAGAGAAAGCCGAGATTTGCCGACTACGCTCAGGCTCCCGTGGACGTCGTAAGCCGTATGTACGCTTCGCCCGAATTCATGGCAAACGGATTCTTGAACGATAAAGACGAGCATCGCCCGTTCGTTCAGTGCGAGTACAGCCACGCCATGGGCAACGGACCGGGAGATCTGAAAGAATACTGGGACGTAATTTACTCTTCCGACAGATTTATGGGCGGATTCGTCTGGGAATGGGCAGACCACGGCGTTTTGTATAATTCCGACGGCTTCCGCTACGGCGGCGACTTCGGCGAAACTCTGCACGACGGCAATTTCTGCGTGGACGGAATAGTCTCGCCCGACCGCAAAATAAAAACCGGCACGCTCGAAATGAAAAAAGCGTACGAACCCGTGCTTATCGAATATAACGACGGCGAAATCGCAATAACTTCGCGCAATTACTTCGCTTCCATGGCGTTTACGGCGGAAATAATCTGCAAAAACGGCAAAACCGTTACTTCAAAGCAGCTCGTTCAGGTCGCGCTCGAACCACAGCAAAGCGTTTGTATCGAAACGGAAGATAAAACCGCTTCGGTCGTCAAAGTCAACCTCTACACGATAGAAGAAGACGGGCTTGTTCCCGCAAATCACCTGTTTGCATCCGAGGGCTTCGAGCTTAAACCGCTTGCGCTTGCCTCACACAGCCCCGCGAAGTGCAAAATAGAAGAAAAAGGCAGATATTACGTCGTAAAAGAAGGCAATCTTACCTTCACCGTAGACAGAGGCACCGGCGTAATTTCGTCGGTGGAAAAGAACGGTGAAAAGGCATTTGAAAGCGAACTTGTGCTCAATATCTACCGCGCGCCCACCGACAACGACAGAAACGTCAAGTGGGAATGGAAGTCGCAGCGCATGGACCACTCGTACGCCGACGCTTATTCGGTGGAAAAAACGGGCGAAAACGCCATTACCGTAAAGGGCAAAATCGTGTCCGAACAGCGCGAACCCATCGTTAAATTCACGCTCGTTTACAAATTTGTGGAAAACGGCGTCGAAACGGCAATCGACTACGAATACAACGCGATGAAAGAGGGCTGGTTCCTGCCGAGAATAGGACTGTGCGCCGCGCTTGACAAGTCGTACGAAAATATGGAATTCTACGGCTACGGTCCGCAGGAAAGCTATATAGACAAGCGTTTTGCATGCAGCCGCGACTTCTACGATACGACCGTTTCGGATAACTTCGTGCATTACGTAAAGCCGCAGGAAAACGGCAGCCACTACGGCACCAACTACGCGCGCGTGACCGACGGCAAAACCGAAATCGCTTTGGAAAGCGAGCAGGGCTTCTCGTTCAATCTGTCGCCGTACGACGCGGCAACGCTGGAAAAAACCGCTCACGACGATCAACTTCCCGCAAGCGGGGAAAATTATCTCTACGCCGACTATTTCATGAGCGGAATAGGCTCCAACTCGTGCGGTCCGCGCCTCAACAAGCGCTGGCAGACGCCGGGTAAAGGCAGCGGAAAAATAATTTTAATTATTAAATAAGGCTGATATCGGAGGTAAAAATGACCGAATTCGATTATAATGT
>CAKQJJ010000156.1 GCA_934247335.1 uncultured Clostridia bacterium
GCCCACGACGAGCAAAGAAGGCAAAAAGACCTTTACCTGCTCGACTTGCGGCGAAACCAAAACCGAAACCGTGGCTAAACTTGAAGAAGAAAACGGCAATTGCGGTTCGTGTAAGTCTTCGGTAAACGCCGACGATATGCCGGTTGCGATAGCGGGAATTATTTCTCTGCTTGCTGCGGCTGCGTTCGTGCTGAAAAGAGGCAAAAACAGATAATTCGCATTAAAACGATAAAAAAGTGCCGGAGATTAAACCCTCCGGTTCTTTTTATTTAAATCGACGTTTAATTTTTTTAACTAATTTTCGTTTTTTCCGCCCGTAACGTTTGACGTTTAATCTTAAATCGTATATAATATAGGCGTAAATCGGCAAGCGGACGCGACTTTTCGTCTGCTTGCTAAAAAAAGGAGAACAAAATCATGAAGAAAAAAGTCAGTTTAGTGTGCTGCCTGTTGGCGGCGATCATTGCGGTTGCCCCGCTTGCGGCATGCGCGAATAAAACCCCTGCAAACACGACGCAGCCCAATGCCGAAACCGATTTAATCACCGAAATCGGCGGTTGCTCCGACACGTACGCCGGAAGCGTATCCGAGGAAGCGTACAAAGAAGAGGGCGACGCTGCGGAAGCGTTCGTGCGCAACGAGATTCTCGGCTCGGACGATCAAACTCAGGTCACGGTTGCCGAACCGCAGACGGTTACGAAAGACGAAGCGGAAAAAATCATTCCCGCCGAGTTTACGAAAGACGCAGTCGAATTTAAGAAAGTAGAAGTTACTTACGGCGACTCGGAAGAAGCGAGCACGCAGGCAATTTCCCTGTTTGCGGCAAACGCCGATAAGGCGAGCAGCCGGAAAGTCGCGCAAAGCAGAAAAGTCGTGGTGTACCTTATCAAATACGGCGAAGAATGGAAATATTTCACGCCTAAGGTAGAAGTGGGCAATCAGATCACGAAAAGCTACTACGATTCGATTTTCAACGCGGAAAAGTATAAAAACTGCACGATGGAATCGGTTTTGTCCATGGATTTTAAATCGGCAATGTCTTTGCCCATCGACGATGAAACCACTCTCAACATCCAATATTCCTTCTCTATCACGGTTACGCAGGTTGCCAAATACACCGCGAATAACGTTTATTTTTCCGTAAAAAGCGACTTGAAGCAGGATATTTCCAGCGACAACGACGCTTTGATCGAAGCGCAGTGGAAGGAAAGCGGAGCGGAAGGTTCGTGGAAAGACGCTATTATGCAGCAAATAGAAAATCCGCTGAAGCCCTTTATGCAGAACAACGACTACTACATAGATTTTCTTGAAAACGACACCGCGGATTTCTACCTGAAAACGGCGGACGATCAGGAATGGAAAAAGGCGGAAGTCATCTCCGTAAACGATGCAAAACTCACCGATCTTTATCCGTTTGCAAATCAGTATGCAATCGATTACACTTTCTTCTCTAAAACCGAGACGGGCTGTGCCGTCGAAAAAGACAGCCTGATCGATTATTTCCAGAGCTTATACGGCGGACTTACCGGCGGCGCCGACGATCTGATCACCTTCGACGACGGTTCTATGAAGTTCTTCGTTTCCGACGGCGTGTTATCCGCAATGCTGGGTAATATCGAGATGAAAGTCAACGATCCCTATACCGGAAACATTAAGGTCGGTATATCGAGCACCGTAAAAGTTACCAATTACGGAACCACGACGGTAGCGCGCCCGGAAGGCGTGCCCGCAGCCGACGAGCAATAATTGCAAAATTAAGAAATATCGTAAAAAGGAGCGACTGCTTTTCGGTCGCTCTTTTTTCGTGCGGTTTATTTTGTTTTTTGAAAGCGTTACGCTTGCGGTATACGTTAAAGTTTAAAAAAGAAAAACGCCGAGGCAAATAATCGGCGTTCCGAAGTTTTTTGCGATGCGGGAAGAGGCTCGCGTTAAATGAGGTCGGCAGCCATCAGCGCGCTTTTCAGCTCTATCATGTAAGGCGAAAACTGCTGAGCTATTTCGGTTTCGTTTACCATGTGGTGCAGCCCTATTACAAGCGCGTTGAGAGCGTCGGCTTTGGTGGGGGTAAGCGAGTTTTCGATTGCCGACAGCACGACGAAAAGATCGCGCTTGGTGTCAGCGCCGAGTTCGGTGGAACGCACGATAAGCGAGTTGAAGTTTTCTAAGATTTCGCCCACCTGACGGCGCAGCGAATAGTTTATGTCCTCGTCGTCGAGAAGCGTTTCTATGCCGTTTAAGTACAGATATTCGGTTACGTCCTTAAAAGTTACTATCATGTCTTTGGTCCAGAGCGCAAGCGAGGCGTTGGGCTGCGGCATGAAATAATATTCGTCGAGGAATTGCTTTAAGCTGCGCTTTTTTGTGTCGAATTCCACCAAAAGACAAAAGACGTACGCAATCTTTCTCGCCTGATTTTTGGGCAGCACGAGGCGGATTTTGCCCTTGTTCGCCACTCGCGATTTATTGAACTCAACCGAGTAGTTGTAGCCCGAAAGCGCGGTTTTGAACAGGCTTATAAGCCCCGGATTTTCGGCGATCGTCTTTAAAAGTTCGGAAATGCGTTTTTCGGCAAGAATGTATTTGCTGCCAATAAGCTCGTCCGCGGCGGCTTTGAAGCTTGCAATATCCTCCGCTTTGTGAAATTTGTAACTGTAATCGGTCATTTTGCGCTCCTCCCGATGCGACGAAGATTATTTTCCACATACTATTTTAGCAAAAAAAAATCTTTTATGCAAGCAATTACGCATATAAAAATTTTGTGTGCGAAAAAGGTTGCTTTTTTTCGGATAATTTTATATAATAGTCACGTATAGGAACGCTGCCTTGGCGCTCCGATGCAAAAACTAAAACGAAAAGACGGAGGGAACAAATTATGAAATCGGTAAAAATAGGACTCGGCATGGCTGAAAGCGTTAAAAAATTCGTCAACGTCGTAAATAAATATCCTTACGAAATCGACCTGCGCAGCGGAAGATTCCTCATCGACGCAAAGTCGCTTCTCGGTATTTTCAGCCTCGATCTCAGCAAGCCCGTGACTATGGAAGTTCACGACGACAATTGCGAAGACTTACTCAACGACCTTAAAGAATTTATCGTAGACTGACACCCGTTTCGGGAACGAAGGCGTGGGCGCATATAAAAACGCGCTCGCGCTTTTTTTAGGTGGAAAAAATCGTGGAAAAAAATCAGACAGTACAACTTAATATCGAAAACGTAGGCATGAACGGCGAGGGCGTGGCAAGGCTGGACGGAGAAGTGGTTTTCGTCAAAAACGCTCTGCCCGGCGAAACCTGCTCGGCAAAAATTCTGTGCGCGAAAAAGAAGTTCTGCTATGCCGTCGCAACCGAAATAACGAGCAAGCCGTCGCCCGTCCGGACTACGCCCGCTTGTCCTGCGTTCGGAAAATGCGGAGGCTGCACTGTTCAGCACGTTTCGTACGAGTATCAGCTTGCGTTGAAACGGCAGAACGTGCAGTCCGCGTTTATAAAAGAGGGAATGTCGGTTGCCGTGTCGCCCGCCGAGGCAAGCGATAAAACGCTGCGTTACCGCAACAAAATGAGCCTGCCGGTAGGGCAAAAGGACGGAAAACCGGTAGTGGGACTGTACGCGTTCAATTCGCACCGTATAGTCGAAACCGACGACTGCCTGCTTCAACCCGACTGGAACAAAACCGTCATCGCCGTTTTCAAAAAGTTTTTGAATAGGAGCGGTTACAAGGGCTACGACGAGCTTAAAGGCAGCGGAGATATCCGCCATCTCGTGGTAAGGGAAGTAGCCGGCAAGCTTTTCATAAGCGTGTTTGCGACGAAAAATATAGATTTAAGCGCGTTTGCCGCTCTTTTGAAAGACAAATTCGCCGATTTTTCGCTGTATCTC
>CAKQJJ010000157.1 GCA_934247335.1 uncultured Clostridia bacterium
GTCCAATCGGGTGATAGTTTTATCCAAGCGCCCCGGAACGGTTAAATCGGTAATCGAAGTAAACCTCGGACATTCCTCTCCGAAAGAAAAACGAGACAGCTCCGGCTATCCCGTGTTATTTGAAAAAATATGGAAAAAAGTGTCCGCCTGAAACACGAACGGAGATACGGTCATGAAAAAGAACTTAACCGAAAGAGAAAAATACCTTCGCAAAAAACGGCTCGGAAAAATAAAAATAATATCCGCTCAGATCGCGATTTTGGCAATTTTCCTTGCTTTGTGGGAAATTTTAACGATGACGGGCGCAGTCGATTCGTTTTTCGTCAGCAGTCCGTCGCGAATAATAAAATGCATCGGCAAAACCGATAATTTATGGCTGCACGTAAAAACAACCCTGCTCGAATGTATTTACGGCTTTATTATTTCCGCGAGCGTCGGTCTTATAGTGGCAATTCTTTTATGGTGTTCGGCTTCGGCAAGAAGAATTTTAGAGCCGTATATCGTAGTACTCAACAGTCTTCCAAAAGTAGCGCTCGGTCCGCTTATTATCATATGGGTGGGCATCGGAGTAAAAGCAATTATCGTCATGACTTTTCTCATTTGTATAATCGTGGCGATAATAGGATTTCTTAACGGATTTTTAGCCATCGACGACGGAAAAATTTTACTTATGCGATCGATGGGCGCAAACAAATTTCAGATTTTATACAAGCTTATTCTTCCCGGCTCACTCCCCAACATTATTTCCGTTCTCAAAGTAAACGTCGGACTTTCGTGGGTGGGCACGATTATGGGCGAATATTTGGTTTCCGACGCAGGACTGGGATACCTTATCATCTTCGGCGGACAGGTTTTTCAGCTCGACCTCGTCATGATGTCCACCGTCATTCTTTGTTTTCTTGCCGCGATAATGTATTTCGTTATTGCCTTTATCGAAAAGTGCATTAAACGCAAACGGGGCTGAAAATTTAACCGCCGCGAGAAAATAAACCGCGCCGAACACGCCGATTATCGGATAAAATTTTTCCACGACGCGTTCAAATCCGAACAGACTTACGATAAGCGAAACAAGGAAAATTACGGTGAGCGAAAAAGTCTTTTCGGCGTATTCGGAAAAAAATTCGGCTATTTCGCCCGAAATCGTAAGCGAAGTTGCGGTAACACTTAAAAGCACCAGCAAAATCGACGCGTAATAGGCAATTTTCCCGAGCCGCGCCGACAGTGCGAATATCGGCATCGGAGCGTTTTCGCAGCCGGCGCACCTTATGGCGTAACCAAGCATAAAGATCAGTCCGCCGAACACGAGCGACGAAATAAGCGCGACGACGGCGCACTCCCTTATGCTGAGAGTTTTTTCCGAAACCATTACGCCCGCAGACAAAACCGTGTTCATGGCGACGTAACCCATGCAGGAAAATACGCTTATTTTTCCGTCGAAAACGTTTTGCCCGGACGAAAAATTTTCAACCGACACGGCTATAATTATCGCAACGACGAAAAACATCAGAAAGAAACTGCCGCTCATAACGCGGCTTTTTCCTTTTCGTGCAAGCAGTACTATTAAACACGAAAATACCGCGCCGTAAGCAATTCCGAGCGGATACACCGAGCTACCTATTCCGTTGACTGCGGCAAGCATAGCCGACAGGACGATTATTCCGTTGAAAACCGCGCAAACGTCAAATAAACCGTGCAGACGCGGCGCGATTATTTTATTCGTCTTGCCGAAATTTCCCGCTTTCGTAATCGCTCCGACGGATAAAAACACGAACGAGCAAACGAAAAACAACAAAAAGCATATGACGGCGTTCCACAGGTTTAGCCCGTCGCTTCCGAGAAAGGCAACTATTTCTTTTCCGCAGGTAAATCCGGCGCCTATAACCGACGCAGCAACGTACGCGGCAATTTTCAGACATTTTTTCATAATAAATAATACGCGCATACGCTCGTCTATATGAAAAAAGAAAAAGTACTATGTCACGCATAGTACTTAAAATTAGCGATTGTATTTAAAAAGTAAGTGAAAAATTCGATTTTTAATCTTCGCTTACCGGAGTATCTTTCGTAGTTGCGGCACCGATCCGCGCCTGCTGATTGTTTATTACTCTTCCGTTAATCACAAGCTCGAACTCATATCCGAGGAACTGAGCCGCCTTTTCGCATAATATCATGCGCGAAAGATAAATCTCGAAATAGTCCATAATGGACGACATTTCCGGATTCATTATTATCACGAGTCTGATGGTTTTATCGGTGTTGTTTACGGCAAGGTAATTCTTTTTTATAGACAAGTTTACCCTGTCGTGAATGTCGTTGAGATTAAAATTTTTCCTTCTTACTCTCGAGCGGTGAGTGTCGCTTTTATCGGCAAGGATAAGCGCGGCGCTTACGTTATTCACCGGAACCCCGCTCTGTTCCTCGTGATTGCCGATTGCAGCCATAATGACGGAAATTTCACTCATATCCATGCCCATTTTTTCCAGCAGCGACATGGACATAACCGCGCCGGTAAGCCCGTGATTAAGACGATTTACGGCATTTCCGATATCGTGAATCCAACCCGCTATCGCGCCGAGCTCGACAGTTCTTTCGTCGCAGCCTGTTTCGCGAAGAATGTTAGCGGTGGTTTTGGAAACGTACCCGACGTGTCGAATGCCGTGTTCGGTGTAGCCCATATTTTCGAGATTGACGTTTGCTCTTTCGATAAGCGCGGAAAATTCGCCGTTGTTTTTTACATCGTCAAGCGTTATTTTTTTCATTTACGCCTCTCCTATTTCAGGTTTTTGATCGCTTTATAGTACTCGTCGTCAGTGAAATCGCGGTATTCGTCGTCAACGACGCCGCCAAGCACTTCTATGGCGTTGCGAATTTCGGTAAATTCGAGATAATTGCACTTGTCAAGCGCTTTATAAAGCATTGCCGCGGCGCGCTCGTCGCCGTATTTACCGAGATAGCCGGCAAAAAGCGCGGTGTTTTTACCCGATTCAAACAACTCTTTCAAAAGCGCAAACGTTTTTTCGTCTTTGGATGCGCGAATCAAAACTTCGGCGATAAGCGTTTTGGTATCGAAATCCGCACCGTCTATGCCTGCAATGAGCTTATCTTTAACTTTATCGGCACACTCGGACAGAATTTCCACCGCCACGTCGCGCAGCTGCGGCGCAGTTTCGGGCGACAAAACCCATTTTATGAATACGGGAATCGCGCCGTCGGTTTTGCCGGCTTCAAGCAGAACGTTTGCCGCGTGAATTTTCACTTCGTCAGAATAATCGCCGTCCAGAATAGCCCAAAGTTTTTCCACGCACGCGTCCCTGTTTTCGATTTCGTCGAGAAGCGCGCTTGACGGATCGCCGTCGTCGTCGAAAGAACGTATAAACATATCGGTAAGCTCGTCGTCCGAGCGCGAACTTAAATATTCGCAAACCGACGAGCCGAGCTGCTCGTCAAACGCTTCCAGCCACTCTCCGTAAACCTCGGGAACTTTGTCTTCAAGTTCGTCGGCGGTGAATTTACCTTTATTTTTATTAAGCCAGTTTTCGTAATATTTGTGAAATTTTTCGTCAAAATCAATCATTTTTAATTTCCTCTTCCTTTTTATTTTCATCGGTCCAGACGGGAGCCGCTTTCATGACGGCCTCGACGGAAACGCCGAGCATTCCGGCAAAGAATGCGGCGTCCGAGCCGAACGTGAGAAACAGCAACCACGCGGCGTTTATTTTCTCGTTCTCACGGCAAAGCAGTTCTTTCTCGTTCCGGTTTTTCATGTAAAAGAATTTCTCGATAAGTTTGTCTTCAAACCCGGATAAGCCGGCAAACGCAAAAGCCAGTGCGGAACGCGCGCGGTAGTACACCTCGGCGCCCTTATCGA
>CAKQJJ010000158.1 GCA_934247335.1 uncultured Clostridia bacterium
GTATTATATCATTAAAGTAAGCGATAAGTCAACCGCTTGCAAGGAGCAAAAGCAAAATATTATGAAAATAGCTATAATCGGTTACGGCGGAATGGGGAACAATCACAGGAAATATATTATTCCGCGCCTTAACGACAGCGACTATCCCGAAAAATTGGAGATAGCCGGAATTTACGATATAAGCGAAGAACGTCGCGCGTTCGCAAGCGAACTCGGATTGCACTGCTTTAACTCGGCGGAAGAAATCTGGAACGACGAAAGCATTAAAATAGTACTCGTATCCACTCCCAACGACTTGCACAAGCCCTACGTCATCGAGGCGCTTTCCCGCGGCAAAAACGTCATCGTCGAAAAGCCCATGGCGCTTGACAGCGAAGAAGTAAAGGAAATGTACGCAGCCGCCGCAAAATACGGAAAGGTGTTTGCCGTGCATCAGAATCGCCGCTGGGACGACGACTATCTCACTATAAAGAATATCTACGACAAAAATATCGTCGGCAGAACTTATCTCATCGAAAGCAGAGTAATGGGCTCCAACGGAATACCGGGCGCATGGCGCAAAAACGCGGCTCAGGGCGGCGGAATGATGCTTGACTGGGGCGTTCACCTCATCGACCAGATGTTGCAGATGATAGACGACGAAGTCGTAAGCGTGTACTGCGACTATTCGTTCGAGGCGGGCGAAGAAGTGGACGACGGATTCGACCTTCTGGTTAAGTTTAAGGGCGGCATGAAATACCGTATCGTCGTGGACACCAACAGCTTTATAGAGTTGCCCCGCTGGCAGATTTACGGCGTTGACGGAACCGGCACGATTACCAACTGGCGCCGCGACAACGTAGAAGGTAGAGTGGTCCGCGTAAAACAGCGCGTGGACGACAAGCTCGAAGGCGTAAACGCAGGCAACGGCTTTACCAAAACCATGGCTGCCCGTCGTGCCGAAACGGTGGACGAACTTCCGCTTGAAATCGTGCGCGGAGATAAAAACGCGTACTACCGCAACTTTATGGACGCGGTAATAAAGGGCGTGCCCACTCTGGTAAACGAAAAACAGGTTCTGCGCGTCTACGCAATTATGGAAGCCGCCAAAAAGAGCGCGGCGGAAAATCGCGTTATCGAGCTTAACGTATAAACAAGTATAAAATCGCGTAAAGCGTTATTATAAAAAAAGATAAGGAGAGTAAAAACATGCAATTAAGCGTAGTAAACGGCGTTTTCGGCGGAATGAGCCTGGACGAAAGCCTTAAATTTCTGGCAGACCACGGCGTTCATCAGCTGGAACTCGGCGTAGGCGGATATCCCGGAACGGTTCATGCCGACGCAAAAAAACTCATTCACGACCGGAAAGGCCGCGAAGAACTTATGAATACTTTCAAAAAGTATAATTCCACTATTTCGGCAATCGCGGTGCACGGCAATTGCGTTCACCCCAACAAGGAAATCGCCGCTAAGTTTGAAGAAGACTTCGAGGCGGCTTGCGTTCTTGCCGGTCAGATCGGCATCAAGCGTCTCGTCACTTTCTCCGGTTGCCCCGGCGGAGATCCCGCCGCTCAGCAGCCCAACTGGGTAACCTGCGCATGGCCGCCGGAATATCTCGATATTCTCGACTATCAGTGGAATCAGGTGCTCATCCCCTATTGGAAAAAGGCGGTTGAGTTTGCCGCAAAGAACGGCGTGGAGAAAATCGCGCTCGAAATGCACCCCGGATTCTGCGTTTACAATCCCGAAACGCTGCTTCGTCTTCGCGCCGCAGTAGGTCCCATGATCGGCGCAAACCTCGATCCGTCCCACCTCATCTGGCAGGGCATGGACATCGTCGAAGTAATTCACTATCTCGGCGACGCCATCTATTATTTCCACGCAAAGGACACCGAAATGAACATGGCAAACGTTCGCAAAAACGGCGTTCTCGACACCAAACATTACGGCGATTTCGAGCATCGCAGCTGGGTGTTCCGCACTCTCGGTTACGGCACCGACAACTGGCGTAAAATCGTTTCCGCTCTCAAAATCGTCGGCTACGACGACAGTATTTCCATCGAGCACGAAGACGGTTTGATGCAGCCCCTCGAAGGTCTTGAAAAAGCCATTTCCTATATTCAGCCTATGCTGATAGTGGGTGGCAAGGCTAAGTTGTGGTGGGCCTAATTTAAAATACGAATAATAACGCATCTTCGGGCTACGTGCGATTATTGTGCGGCAGTCACGTGCAGAAAGCACGCTCCTGCCTTACAAAATTGCCAGTTGCCCAAATCTGCATCATTCTTCGCATTTTAAGCTTACGACGGGACATTGCGGCTCTTTAAAGCCTCGCCCTTTGGGAGAGGTGGCACGGCTTGCCGTGACGGAGAGGGCTGTAGGGACAGACGTCCTCGGCTGTCCGATCATGCTTTTATGAAAAAGCAAGCGTTATATTATAAAAAGGATAATTTTATTTTGCCACGCACATTTAACCTCTTTTGTAGGGCGGGTGGCGCGACGCGTTAAGCGAATAGTCCGGTGGACTATTCGTAGCCAAAGCGGGGAGCAATTTATAATTGCGACCGGGAACTGCTCCCGCCGCCGTTCTATTCGGACAGCCGAGGACATCTGTCCCTACAATAAATAGCGGGAGACCACAGGTCTCCCCTACGGGTTGGTACAAAGAAACAACAACATGGTAGAAATAAACTGCGTTCTCCCGCCATCTACAATTAAAATAAATATGTTTTAACAAAAAATAGCGCCTCTATTCCGTAAAAGCGACGCCCCGTTAAACTTTTTTCAAAAATATAACGGCTCATAATGGCGAAAAACGCGTCATAGTATATATTAGCGAAAAAAATTGGGGAGAAGCTTTTTATGCGCGCAAATATAATAGGAAGAACGCTCGAACTTGCCGACTACGTGATAGCAACCGGCGACACGGTGCGTTCGGCTGCCGAGAAATTCGGGATAAGCAAAAGCACTGTACATAAAGATTTGTCCGACCGACTGTTTTACATAGACCGAGCCAAGTACGCGAAGGTGCGTTCCGTCCTCGACAAAAATCTGTCCGAGCGACACATTCGCGGCGGAATAGCCACGAAACGCAAATACCGTTTAAAAAAGCAGCGCGCCCGAACGAATAACCCGAACGAGCGCGGCTGAAATTTTCGTTTTGAAACTTAATTAGTCTTCGTACAAACGCGAGATAGGCATGTCGGCAAACACGCTTTCGATTGCGCGGGAGAAGATGGGAGCGACCGAAATCTGTTCGATGAGGTCGCATTTCTTTTCTTCGGGCAGTTCGATAGTGTTGAGCATGTACACCTTTTTGATTACCGACGATTTAAGTCTTTCCATAGCGGGGCCGGAGAGAACGGCGTGCGTGCAGCAGACGTAAACTTCCTTTGCTCCGCCCACTTCGACAAGCGCTTTTGCGCCCTGAGTGATGGTGCCTGCGGTGTCGATCATGTCGTCCAGCATAAGACAGGTTTTGCCCTTGACGTCGCCGACGATGTTCATGACTTCCATGACGTTTGCCTTGGGACGACGCTTGTCCACGATTGCGAGCGTGGTGTTAAGCTTGGTTGCCATTGCGCGTGCGCGAGCCACGGAACCTACGTCGGGAGAAACGACCACGAGGTTTTCGTCGTGAGCGAACGATTCGCCGGCAATATATTTAGCCAGCACGGAAAGACCGAGAAGGTTGTCCACGGGGATATCGAAGAATCCCTGAATCTGGGGTGCGTGCAGGTCCATGGTGAGAACTCTGTCCGCGCCTGCGGAAGTGATAAGGTCGGCAACCAGTTTTGCCGTTATCGGATCTCTTGCGCGTGCTTTTCTGTCCTGACGGGCATAGCCGAAGTAGGGCATAAC
>CAKQJJ010000159.1 GCA_934247335.1 uncultured Clostridia bacterium
TTTTCCGGAATGGCTCCCGAATACACCACGAGGTCTTTGCCCAAAATATTCTTTTTATCGTGACCGCCCGTTTTTATATCGGAGCCGCTCACGTCTTCGCCGAGCCGCGCCGAAATGCGTTCAAGCACGCTCATGCTTGCTCCGCCCGCGCCTATAAAATGTATTTTCATACCTATTTTATATGCTTCGGGCAGGAAAAAGTAGCCTTATTTTTACTTTATTCTTCGCTTTCCACCGTAGCTCTTACTTTCTCGAATTCGGAAAGCACGGTTTTCTTGATAAGCTCGCGCGTTTCGGTGTTGAGCGGATGTACTATGTCTTTATACTCGCCGTCGGGCGTTTTTTTGCTGGGCATCGCGATGAAGAAATCGTCCGCGCCCTCCAGAATTTTAACGTCGTGCACGACGAAACAATCGTCGATAGTGATGCTTGCCACGGCTTTAAGTTTGCCTTCGTCTTTTTTCACCAGTCTGACTCGTACTTCGGTAATGTTCATTGCCCCTGATTCCTCTTCATTTTAGATTAAGCATTGCGGATTGGTTCCGCTTCGATAAGTATTATAACACAGGTTTTTTTAAAAATCAATAGTTTTTTTAAAAATAATTTACTTTTTTGTGCAATAAAAGCAAAAACGCCTCTTATACGAGACGTTTTCCGAGCGCAAGAATAAGCACGTTGACGTCGGAGGGCGTAACTCCGCTTATTCTGCCCGCCTGTCCGATGGACAGCGGTTTTATTTTATTAAGCTTTTCGCGCGCTTCGAGGCGCAGTCCTTCCACCGTCATATAGTTTATATCGGGCGAAAGCGGCGTATTTTCCAGTCGTTTCTGCTCGGCGCGGGCTTTTTCCGCACGAGCGAGATAGCCGTCGTACTTAACCGAAACGAACAGGCAGTTTTCGGCGTCCACCGACATTTTCTTAAACGCGTCGAA
Source organism: uncultured Clostridia bacterium (assembly GCA_934247335.1). Taxonomy (GTDB): domain Bacteria; phylum Bacillota; class Clostridia; order Christensenellales; family Pumilibacteraceae; genus Neoclostridium. The sequence goes on from CAKQJJ010000159.1 coordinate 933, forward strand.
ATATTTGTTGAACAAAGCAGGCGTTATCGAGTGGCGCTTGATTATGTCGCGGTAGGTAAGTCCGCTTTTTGCAACCGGCTCGCCCGCTTCTTCAAACAGCGGCGAATAATCCTTGGGCGACACTACGGCGTCCAGTATTTTTTCGGCGGCGGCAAGGTCGCGCTTTTTCTTTAAAAACTTGCGATAGCGCTTGTCGTCCACAAGCCCGACTTTTCGTCCGATTTCGGTAAGGCGCAGATCGGCGTTGTCCTGACGGAGCGACAGACGGAATTCCGCGCGGGAAGTCATCATTCTGTACGGCTCCTGAGTGCCTTCGGTGACGAGATCGTCGATAAGCACGCCGATATAGCTGTTGTCGCGGGTGAAAACCACCTGCTCCATTCCGCGGCGTTCGAGCGATGCGTTGATGCCCGCCACGATGCCCTGAGCCGCGGCTTCTTCGTAACCGCTGGTTCCGTTTATCTGACCGGCGCAGAACAAGCCCTTGATTTTCTTGGTTTCGAGCGTGGGGTACAGTTCGAGCGGATTTATGCAGTCGTATTCGATCGCGTAGGCGTCGCGCATGATTTTAACGTTTTCAAAGCCGCGTATACTGCGGTAAAAATCGTACTGAATCGAAGCCGGCAGCGACGTGGAAATGCCCTGAACGTACGCTTCCACGGTGCCTTCGCCCTCGGGTTCGAGGAAAAACTGATGGCGTTCCTTGTCGGCGAATCGCACAACTTTATCCTCAATCGACGGGCAGTAGCGCGGACCCACGCCGTCTATTAGCCCTGCGTACTTGGGCGCAAGATTTATATTGTTTCTTATTATTTCGTGCGTTTTTTGGTTGGTATAACCCAAATAGCACACTCTTTTGGTTGCGTGAACCTTTTTACTCATCACCGAGAACGAATATATGTCGTCCTCGCCTTTCTGAACTTCGAGCGCGGAATAATCCACGGTGGTGCCGTCGATACGCGCGGGCGTTCCGGTTTTGAAGCGTCGCACTTCCAGCCCGAGATTGCGGAGATTGTCCGAAAGATACTCGGCACGGGCAAAGCACACCGGTCCGCGATTTAAGAACACGTCGCCCACTATAATAGTGGAATTGAGATACACGCCGCACGCAAGCACGACTACGGGCGCATAGTAAATGAGGTTGTACACCGTTTTGACGCCCTTTACCTGTCCGTTTTCGACTATAAGTTCCTTGGCTTCGCCCTGACGAACGGTAAGATTTTCGGTGTGTTCCAGCACGCGTTTCATTTCGTTGTGATAGGCGTACTTGTCCACCTGAGCACGCAGCGACCACACGGCGGGACCTTTGGACGAGTTGAGCATGCGAAGCTGAGTAAGCGTTTTATCTGCGGTTATGCCCATCTGTCCGCCGAGGGCGTCCACTTCGCGCACGAGATGTCCTTTTGCCGTGCCGCCGATACTCGGGTTGCACGCAAGATAGCCGATATTGTCGAGCGAGACCGACAGTATCAGCGTGTTGTTTCCGGTACGGGCAAGCGCGAGAGCAGCCTCTATTCCGGCATGTCCCGCGCCCACCACTACCGCGTCGTAGTAAAATTCTTTGATTTTTGCGTCATTCATAAAATAATTATTTCGTCAAGACAGGCGGCGCCCGTCTTTTTCCGAAGCAAGCCGAGGGCGTAAATCAGCCGCGAGCGTTGCTCCACGCTTCGCTTATCGTGCCGTCCTTGTCGCCGAAGTCGCGCATGGTTCCGCAGCGGGCAAGCGTTTCTTCCGACGGGAACAGCATGTCGAGATACATTTCTCTCCATCCTTCCGCAGCGCCTTCTCCGATACTTTCGTCGGCGTAATATTCGGCGTAAAGCTGATCGTAAGCGGTTTTTACGGGGCTGATTGCGCCTGCGTATTCGCTGTTTTTAATCGCAATGTCTTTCTGGCAGATGAATTCGAGGAAGTACTGAGCGGCTTCCTGATTTTTGCCGTACTTGGAAATGACGAAGTTGTCGAGGTAGATGTTTCCGCCTTCCTTGGGAACGACGTACCACAGGTTTCTGTTACCCTGATGCTCGTTTCCGTTGTCGTCCTCGTAATCGTTCATTATATAGCCGGCGTCGCACGACCACATGAGCGCAACCTGAACTTTGGTGTTGCCCGAAGCCATATCGAACTTCATGCTCTCGCCGCCCCACAGATAGTTTTTCTTGGTGGAATTAAGCGTTGCGATTGCCGCGGTGTAGGTGTCGGGCAGTCTGTCGTAAAGCGACTGAATCTTTTTGTTATCGTAAGGATTGTCCTTGGTAAGCTCGGACGCGTTGTTCCAGATTGCCGCGCTGGTTACCGCTTCACGCAGAGAATCCTTGTTTGCGCTTTTACCTGCGTATTCGTTGCCGTAGAGCGCTTCCCAGCTGTCGATATGCTTTCCGGTTTTGGAATAGTCGTACATAAGTCCGAACGTTCCGTACATATAGGGAACCGAATATTCGAGAGTGGGATCGGAAATCTTTGCGCGTTCGACGTATTCGGGGCGGAAAACCTCAGTTACGTTTACGCGCTCGGCGTCGATTTTAACCAGAAGATCTTTTTTGATGAGCTGTTCTACCGCGTAGTCGGACGGAAGCAGAAGATCGTAGTCGGCATGGTCCTTTTCCACGGCGGTCATTATTTCTTCCACCGCGTCGAAAGTGGACGGAGTGACTACTTTAACCGTTTTACCGGTCTGTTCTTTATACCAATCCTCGAATTCGTCGAAAATTTCGCTGTCGATATACTCGCCGGGAACGTACATTTTAAGCTGTTCGGCACGGTTGTCCTTCGAGCATGCTGCAAGCGACCACATAGGTACGCTCATGACGAACGCGAGCAAAAGGGTTACAAATTTTTTCATAATAAAAATCCTCCTTGAAAGGTTAATTT
>CAKQJJ010000160.1 GCA_934247335.1 uncultured Clostridia bacterium
CTTCTGAGTAACAGTCTCTCCGCCGTCCGAGTTGAAGCCCGCCTCGTTTCTCACGATCATTCCGTTGCCGTCTTCCGATTCGGATATATCGTACACAAGCTCGCATTGATTTAAGGAATGCAGAGCCACCTCGTCTTTTTTCAACAAAGCACCTTCACTATCTGACGAAAACAAAATTTTTCGGATTGTTGATAGGAAAAACTCCGGATTGTCGTTATATTTATAAGTTCTTCCATCATAAAACAGGTCGTAATCGTCAAAATTTTGTGCGTCGTCTACTGTGATAGTTCCGTTACTTGCCGTACGAATTCGACAAAACTGCGGCACGGATTTGGTTTTGGACACGCCGCTACCCGCAAAGCTTACGTTGCATATCCTTAAAGCATAGTTTTCGTTTACGTTGGACAGCGAAACGCGCAAAGATTCAAGCGGTTTATCGGCTTTGGATTTTTCTGCGATTTCAAACGGAATCGCCACAAACTGCCAGTCGGTAATTTTCCCGTCAATCGGGGTTACAACCGCAGGCACGGTTGTAAAGGCGCTATCTCCTTCATATTTGACTTCGACTTGCACTTTAAGCCGAATTTCTTCGTTGTTTGCGCTCGCTTCGACATTCTGCGTTCCCCGCGCCCACGCACTGAAAATATACATGCCTCCGCTTAACTTTTTTACATCGCCTTTTTCCGTCGTGTTTTCTATGATTTTATAAATGCTTGCATCGGACGGAATATACGCCGTATTGTCGGTAATCGAAGCGTCTTTTTCGGTCTCGAAATTGCCGATTGCCGGCAAAAGATTTTCGCTTTTGGTCTGCGTTCTCATTCTCTCGCCGTAATAGCCGTCGCGCAAATACACGCCGTTTACGGGATTGGCGCGTTCGCCCTCGTATTTGTTGAACGTATAATAATACGCTCCGTATTCGGTCTTGAAATGATAAGTTTCGGATATCGCGGTGTTGGTTCGCACCGTCGTGCAGCGGTCGTATTCGCCGTCCTGATAAATAAAAGTCGTGTATTTGACGTCTTTTGCCACTTCGTACGCGCCCGAATAATGCACACCCGCTCTGTCGATGCTGTCGTACGTGCGCTGTTTGATTATCTTCGTCACGCGCGATTTGCCGTCGTACTCGTATGCGTAGCGATTACCCGTGGCATTCGTAACCGAAATCAGGTTGCCGTTGCCCGAATCCGCGTCGGAGTAGCTAAACTCCATGCATTTTTCGGTTATGGGATCACCGTTCGGCTGGCTTTCCGCCGAAATCTGCCGCGATATTTCCAGTAGATTTCTATGTCCGTCGTATTTGTAGTACAAAATTCTTCGTCCGGTGCTGTCGCTCATTTTTGTAAGCAAGCCGCCGGTGTTGTAATGCAGATAAATTTTGCGATCGTCGTCGTAAATCTCCGTCGGTTTTTTGTTTTCGTACTTGATTTTAATCGTTTTATCCACGTTGTTTTTGAATTCCGTCGCGGCGTAAATGCGATTGCCGGCGCTGTCCGTCGTATATTCCGTGAACGTAACGGTGTTGCCCTTCTCGTCAAAATAAACGTACGTGCCGCTATTTTCATAAAATCCGCCCGCAAGCGAAAGCGGATTTACGTAAACCTTATTGCTTAAATTTCCGCAACGCGCAAGATATCTCTTTCTGCCGTAAAATCTTAAAAAAGTGCTTGTCGTGCCGTCGGCGTTCATTAAAATAATCTTTTCGTCATCGGCAAAAATTCGCTTTTCTACGCTTAATCTGAAGCCGTTGCCGTAAAAATTGTATTTGTTTGCGGAAATGTCGATTAACGCGCCGTTTTCGTTGACTTTTATCGCGCTGTCGTAGATGTGATAAACCGACAATGCCTGGTCGCCGAAGTTGAACGTTATGTCTTCGGTTTGAAATTTAAGTCTGCCGGTGCAAATATCTACGCTGCCGGTCCCGTTTTTGTCCAGCTCGTGCGACAAAAGGGCGTCGCTGTATTCGATTTTCTTTATTATTTCGCCCATGTGCCGCCTCCCTGACTGCCGGGCAATCTTTTCGTGTGTAATTTTTTCATTTTTCTCTCCTTTTTCTTTCGTAATTTGCCTGTTTTTCTCTCTTTTGCGTTACTTCATGTCTTTCTCCGCCTTCGTTTTTTATACTTTCCCTCGATTGTCCGCACTTTTTTTCTTTCCTTTTACGCAAGGTGGCGCCTGCTCCTTTCTCGGGGCTATATATCTCCATATTAAGCGCTTTTTCATGACCTCTGTCTGTCCACATTGCCCCTCGCGGTCATTTTTTCGAGAATTTTTTTCGTTTGTGATTTTTATTTGCGTTTTAATCGTTTTATCGGAAATTTGTTTTCGGTGTTTTTCCTCAAAAAAATTCCGGAATATAGAAAAAGCCGCACGGATATGCCTGCGGTTCGTTCAGTCTTATCCATGCGACTTTTCGGTTTTGTTTTGTATTATTTTTTCAAACGCCTTATTGGCGCTTCAATTTCAGTCTTTTATTCCCTTTGAAAGCAAAAAGCCGAATTTCATATTTTCGCTCACTATCCGGAATCCCGTAAATTCCATCATTTTTCTCGTAAAAGTCCTTACGTTCAAGCCGGCAGCACTCAACCGCATACTACGGTCCAGACAACCGTTATTATGATTCAGTTGGCTATTGATCCGCCTGTACGCGTTTTTCCTCGCCATTTCTTTCACGGTTTGCGCGGTTACCTCTTCGGCTATCTGGGCAAAATTGCGCCCGCTCGGTCGCATCCCCATCGATATCATCAGTAGCTTTACTCTTGCCTTTACTTCTCTTTCACTCATATTCTTTCTCCTAAGTATATATTTTTAATATTTCATTTGGGGCGATTTTGTATAAACTCCGCCCGTTAAAATATCCCGCATTACAAGCAATTATTTCACATTTCTCTCCCCAATAAAACGCCGTATAATTACCGAAAATTATAGCATACTAAAAGTTATCCACCGACTAACTATTGTTTTTAATCGTTTAATAACTATGCACGAGATTATTATATCACTCCCGATATACGATGTCAAGCGTATTTATATATTTTTATCCGATATTTTTAAATAATTTCAAGATTTTTTAGGCAAAATTTAGACACAGGTTCACCATCACACCAAATCATACACAATCATACGCATTGCAACGAAATGCGACGAAAAGGGAAAATGTGTCTATGCATTTTTTAGAGAGACAGGCATCCTCTCAGATCCGAATACAAAACGCAAACGGTTACAATCCCTCAGTCGCCTGACGGCGCCAGCTCCCTTTGCTCAAGGGCGCCTTTAAATTCGGTTTATTTGTGCGAAAACAATGTAAGTTTTTCAATTGTAGGGGAGGAGTTCCCCCCGTTTTATATTGTAGGGACAGGCATCCCCGGCTGTGTGGGATATCTTCTTTTTTCAGGCGAAGAAAAAAGAAGCAAAAAAGTCGTTGGGACACTTGCGACTGTGTCCCAAACCCCGCAACGCTTTTAGGTATGAGAGAAAACAAACGCTTGTTTCTCCACTGTAGGGACAGGCGTCCCCGACTGTCCGATCATAGTGTTAAGTAAAAGCAAGTGGTATATTTAAATAGGATAATTTCGTTTGGGTTATACTAATGACTTCTTATCGTAGGGGAGGGGTTCCCCCTCCCGCCACCAAACGACAATATTATTTTTTACATATGCCAATACAAAACATATGCGAGACGATCCCCCAGTCACCTGCGGTGCCAGCCCCCTTTGCGAAAAGGGGCCTTTAAATTAGTTGATTTGTGCGAGTGTAAGGTGTATTTTTCGATTTGTAGGGCGG
>CAKQJJ010000161.1 GCA_934247335.1 uncultured Clostridia bacterium
TGGAATAACGACGTCCTCGGGCAGAGTTTGCGGGTTGAAGCCGGTAATTTTAAGTCCGCCGTCTGTGTTCGCGAGAACGAGGTACTCGTGAGAAGGAACCGCGGAATTATTCGCGCAGGCGGCAAAAGGCACGGCAAAACACGTCAATAAAGCGGTAAGAATAACGAGAAAAAAAGTAAAACGTTTCATAAAAGTCGGTCTCCTTAAAAAATATTAGCTATCATTATAACATACAAATGTCACAATGTCAATACGTATCGTTGATTTTTATAAAAATTTCTCGTTTTGAAAATACGCCTGCGTTTTATTTCCGTTTTGCCAAAAAAGCATAAAGATTGCGTTCCGCGACAGAATAGTGTCTTTTCTTTCGATTATAAATGTGCTAAAATATAATCGGACGACAAAATAGCATACGTTCGGAGTTCCGTTTGCACGAAAAAAACGCGTCCGGGGCCAGACGAACGGCAAGTTTTTTTGAGCTATGCTTTTTTGTTGTGATGTAAACGTCTTGGTGCTATAATGTAAACGAGACGATAACGTCGATTTTTCGACGGGGAGATAAAAGATGATAAACAAAAAAATAGTATTCACAAAGCCGAATGTTGCGGAAGTTTTGACCGAAGAGGTTCACGAGCCCGGCGACAACGAAGTGCTTGTGCGCCTCACTCGTTCCGCGATAAGCAGCGGTACGGAGCGCGCCAACCTGTCCGGCAACCCTTACGTTACGTGGTTCGACACGAGCGGAATAGCCAAGTTTCCGCGAATTACCGGATACAGCTCGGCGGGAATAGTGGAAAAGGTGGGCAAAAACGTGCGTTCGTTGGCTCCCGGCGACAGAGTGGCAAACTATTGGAGCGTTCACGCCAAGTACAACGTTCTGCCCGAGAAAAACGTGGTGAAAATTCCTGACGACGTGAGTTTCGCGGACGGAGCGCTTCTTCACATATCCACGTTCCCGATGGCGGCGATAAGAAAATGCCGTCTGGAAACAGGCGAAAGCGCGTTGGTTATGGGTCAAGGCGTGCTGGGCATGATAGCGGTAAAGCTGCTGCGAGCCGCGGGCGCCGTTCCGATAATCGCCGTCGATCCGATTGCCGAAAAACGCGAGCAGGCGCTTAAAATAGGCGCGGATTATGCGTTCGACCCGAACGACGAACACTTTGCCGAAAACGTAAAGAAAGTAACCGGCGGCGGAGTGAACGTCGCGATAGAGGTAACCGGCGTGGGCGCGGCGCTCAACCAGTGCCTCGACTGTATGGCAAGGCTCGGGAGAGTGGCGCTGCTCGGTTGCACCCGTTCGTCCGATTTTACCGTGGACTATTATCACAAGGTGCACGGTCCGGGAATCACGCTTATCGGAGCGCACACCAACGCCCGTCCGGGAAGCGACAGCTATCCCGGATATTGGACGACGCGCGACGATATGGTTGCCGTGTCAAAACTTATTTCGCACGGAAGATTGTCGCTTGCCGATATGATAGGCGAAGTGCATTCGCCCGAAGAGGCGCCCGCCGTGTATGACAGATTGCTTAAAGAAAAGAGTTTCCCGCTCGTTCAATTCGATTGGGATAAGATTTAATACGAGGAGATTATAATGAAAGCTATAAAAGTAGTGATGGTGGGCAACGGTCACGACCATTCCGCTGCAAATTTCAGGGCAATGAAGCATCACCCCGAGGCGTTCGACGTTCTGGGCGTGTGTGACCTTATTCCCGGCAAAAACGAAGAAACTTACGTAGGCGCAAAGAGATTTACGCTTGAAGAAGTGCTTGCTTTGCCCGACCTCGACGCCGTGGTCATCGAATCGGGAAAGGACAGCGAAGTGTATTACGGACAAAAGTTTGCCGCAAAAGGCATTCCGGTTTTTCTCGATAAGCCGGGCAGCAGCAACGTCGAAGAGTATAACAAACTGCTGGATATCGTCGAGGAGAAAAAGCTTCCGTTCGGGCTGGGCTACGTCTACCGCTTCAATCCCATGGTGAAAAAGGCGCTCGAACTCAAAAATTCGGGCGAACTCGGCGACATATATTCGGTGGAAGCGCACATGAGTGTGTTCCACGACCAGAACAAACGCCGCTGGCTGAAAACTTTCAAGGGCGGAATGATGTTCTATCTCGGCTGTCATATAGTGGACGCCGCATGTCTGTTTATGGGCTTCCCCGATGAAGTTATTCCGTTTTCGACTTCCACCGGCAACGACGGAATCGACAGCGAGGATTTCGGCTGCGCGATACTTAAATATAACAACGGTTCCGCATATATCCGCACGTGCGCAAGCGAAGTAAACGGCTTTGCGCGCCGCAGTATTACGGTGACGGGAACCAAAGGCACCGTTCAGATTCATCCCACCGAACAGCATATTACAAACGACGACACCGCACTCGACCTTATTTCAAAAGCGCGCATTACGCTGCTTAAAGACAAGCCCAATCACTGGGGACTGGGCAGCGGCACGGAATATCAATCGGATCCGTTCAACCGCTACGCGCCCATGCTTTTGCAGTTTGCCGCGCAGGTGCGGGGCGAAGAAGGCTACGTTATGCCGCTCGATTACGAAAGAAAGCTGATGAAAACCGTCGCGCTGGCTTGCGGTGCCGACAACGAAATCAAAAGATAATTCCACTCATAAGTTTTTCCTTTATGAAAGCTCGCCCGCGAAAACGGACGGGTTTTCTTTTTGCTCAAACGCCGAGCGGGGAGATAAAAGTCGCCTATTTCTCACAAAAATCGCTTGTATATCATTGAAAATTCGCATTCTATATGGTAAAATATAAGCACGGAGGTATACTATGGACGTAAAAGAAATACTTTCCCGTTGCGATCACACGCTTTTAACCGTTTCCGCAACGTGGAGCGATATAAAACAGGTTCTCGACGACGGAATAAAATATCACACGGCTTCGGCTTGCATTCCGCCGTGTTTCGTTAAAAAAGCCAAGGCGTATGCCGGCGATTCGCTTGCCGTATGCACGGTTATCGGCTTTCCAAACGGCTACAATTCCACCAAAACAAAGGTTTTTGAAACCGCCGACGCGATTGCAAACGGCGCCGACGAAATAGACATGGTGATAAATATCGGCGCGCTCAAAGAGGGCAAGCTCGATTACGTGGAAAACGAAATCTGCGAGATCAAAAAGGCTTGCGGAGATAAAATCCTGAAAGTCATTATCGAAACGTGCCTTCTCAGTCACGACGAGAAGATCGCCGCGTGCGAAGCGGTTACGAAAGCGGGTGCCGATTACATAAAAACCAGCACCGGATTTTCGCTGTACGGAGCCACGCTCGAGGACGTCGCGCTGCTTCGTCAGAACGTCGGCAAGAACGTTAAGGTCAAGGCGGCAGGCGGAATAAAGTCGCTCGAAGATGCTGAAAACTTTATCGAATGCGGAGCCGACCGACTGGGGACCAGTCGCATCGTTAAAATAGTAAAAGAAGCCGAAAACAAAAATTCGTAACGATTTTTTAAATACGTATTGAAAAAGGAGGAACAAAATGCCTATTCCAACGCCGCATATCGCCGCAAAAAAAGGCGATTTCGCGCAAACCGTACTGATGCCCGGTGATCCGCTGCGCGCAAAATTCATTGCCGAAAATTTTCTGGATAAGCCCGTGCTCGTCAACAATCTGCGCGGTGTTCAGGGCTACACCGGCTATTATAAAGATAAAAGAGTGTCCGTTATGGCTTCGGGCATGGGACAGCCGTCCATAGGAATCTATTCGTACGAGCTGTTCAATTTCTACGACGTCGAAAATATAATTCGCGTGGGCTCGTGCGGT
>CAKQJJ010000162.1 GCA_934247335.1 uncultured Clostridia bacterium
CGAAGAGGCGAAATATTCGGTTGCTAACATCGCGTTCGAGGCAAGCGAAATCGAAAAAGCAGGCGACGGCGACGCGTTTATCGTGATTAAATTCGCCGCGGAAAACGACTCGGACAGCGTAGAAGTCAGGATAAACGCAGAAGATTGTTCGGCAACCGTCGGCAAAGTCGGCGAAGAAAACAAAACGGTGTTTTCGCTACTGCGCCACTCGAGCGACAAGAAAACGGACGCGGATTGGGTTGTTTCGCTTGCAAAAACCGAAACGTATATCGGCGTTAAGTACGCGCTGAACGTAATTCACGAAGGAAAAGAATATTTCGGCTCGGTAACGGCGTCGGAAAATCAGACCGGGCAGGCGTATTCGCTTAAAATAGGAAGCGAAAACTGCGTATTCGGCATTATCAAAAACTACATATTTGACTAAAAAACAAAAGAAAAAGGAGAAAAATCATGAATAAAATCATTTTTACAGACAGAAAACCCGCAAATAACAACAAGTACATTATTAGAGAAGGCGGTAGTGTAACGCACGTTACCATTGACCCCGATTTCGAGATCACGGAAGAGGGAACGCCGCTCAACGCCGAAACGCTTAACGCCGCGTTTGCCGAAAAACAGGACGTTCTCACCGCCGGCGAGGGCATAACCATCGAAAACGGCAAAATTTCGGCAAGCTCGGATTTCAGTCCGTTTGCGGAAAACATAACCGCCGCCGATTACAACGTAGATTATAAAAAATGGCAGGCAAAGGCGAGAAACGCTGCGGATATAGGCTACGGTCTTCATTATCCCGCGTACACCGACTGCTATTACGACAGTTTCAGCGTGGAGTTCACGCTTGAAAAAATGCACTTCACGGCGTCGGATACCGATCCTACTGCTATGGTTCGCTGGAATTCGGGCCCTGAAAGACAGTATGCGCTCGTTCATTTCAAGCGCGACCGAATTAACGTAGTGTCGGCGGCGTGGAAGACTTTGGGCGCGGCTACTCCGTCGGTTCCGAGAGTTGCCGAGGGAAATAACGTTCGCGTTCGCTTTATTCGCATGAAGAATACGGACGGCACGTATGATTTCGTATTCTTTATGAACGGCAACAAGGTGGGCGAAATCAAAAACGTGACGGATATCAACGTGGGAGAAATAGGCTTCGGAACGATTGGTTGCAAGCCCGAAATCATTCGCGATTGGAAAATACGTAAACTCGGTTGAGGTGACGCATGAGCGAAAATAAAATTTTATACAGCGACGTAAATCTGTCGCAGGACGTCAAGCGCGCCGGTAAAGGCAGCGTTGACGTCGCGAACGGGAGGCTATCCTTCGTTCACGAAGACGTGAGCATACCTTTCGGCAAGTCATCCTTCACTTTGTCGCACGTGTACGACGGAGCAAGCGGCAAGTGGCGTTACAACGTGGAAGAATATATCGCGGTCGGAGAAGATTATAACGTTTTGGAGTTGGACTCCACAAAAGTACCGACGCTGATTTATACGAATGCAAGCGGAAGAAAATATACGTTTATAAAACATATAGAAAACGGTAAGAATTTTTATATAAACGCAGATTTGAAAATTAAAATAAACAAAAGAACGATCGAGCTGAATGAAATCGACGAATGCATTATTTATCGCGACGAAGGTGGAATGAGCGTATATTCGCGCATCGGCAACGTGTATAAATTAACGCAGATAATCGGGCAAGAAGCGGTGTGGAGTAACGCGGAGGCAAAATACGTAGGAGCTCAGATTAATATCGAGTACGAAAACGGAGTTCTGAAAAAAATAATCAACGACGCCGGCGACTGCATTAATATCGCGGATAGCTTAATAACAAGTTCGTTGGGCGATAGAATTAAATTACAGTTTAAAAGTAATAAATTAACGCAGTTTATTTATCAAAATTCCGACGGAACTTGCGATAACGGTACGACGTGTTGCAATTATAATAACGGAATGTTGACCTCGGTTTGTGACCGCAGCGGATTTACGATAAAATACGATTATGATGGAAACGAAATCGTAAAAATTTCCGAATTATATCCGGAAGAGATGGGCGTTGACACCTCGTCCGGGTTGTTGCCGATAACGTTTACAAGTTTATTAAGAGAAGAAAAAGACGGATTGCTTTGCGTAAGAGCTGAAACGTCGACAAAGGCTAAAACCGATTACGCTTTTAAAAAACCGGATGTTTCGCCGCTTCACGAAAAATATACGCTTGTCAAATGTTGTAATCCGGAAGAAAAAAACCAGTATCTTAAAAACGAAGAGATTGAGAGCAACGATAAGGGAGTGGTCGAAAGTTGGAGTTTAACTGTTGGAGAGAATAAAAAAACGATAGTTCACGACGCCGGCACGGGAACTAAGCTCACCGGAGCATATTTAAGCTCCGCCGACATTTCGAGAGACGCAATTCTTTCTCAGTTGGTGAATTTGAAAAAAGGCACGTATGTGGTCGTTGCAACGGCGACTTTATCGATTTCTAAATTAGAAAAACAGGAAAATGAAGAAAGTCTTCCCACAATTTTGAAATTGTCGGTAAAGGAAAACGACGCCGTACTTTCGGAAACGAACTTTGAAACGTATATCCCGGATATGCAATCCGTGTGCGCAGATCTTTATATACCGGATGAAAAAAACGTTAACGTCGTTCTCGAAGCGTCTATTGCCGGTGCGGACGTCAGCGTACACATCGATAAGGTTGAATTGTATAAAAGTTCGGCGCAGACAAGCAAACAGAGCGGAACTCTGTCCGTGGACGGTAAGATATTCAGTTTTGATGAAGTTGAATGTCTTTATGACGGCGGCAAAATTGCGCAAACTATACCTACGCCGAAAAAAGTCAATACAAACTCTTCTGCAATCGCGTACTTTGACGAAGAATGCTTTTTGTGGGCTAAGGCGCTCGGTTCCGGGACGGTGATGCCTATAAAATATCTTGACGGCAAGTTGCATAAAGGAAGCGCGGGATATAATCCGCCGCAAATAAAAATAGCCGACAAATATTATGATATTTCATCGGTTGTTTATATCCCCGACGGCTATCAAAGCATAACTTCAAACGGTTGGACGAATGAAACGAGCAGCGGCTATATAGGCAACGTCAAAACGATAAAGAAGAAAACCTTTAAGGGTTCGGCGATATTCGAGTCGTTGGCGCAAATCAACAAGATTGAAGACGCCGATAAAGTAAATAAGAATTTACGCCTTGACACAACGAAGAATTACAGAAATATCGTGGAAAGGGTGGAATACGTTTCAAATGCCGATGCGGACGAAACTACCAGAAACGCGGCGTATGCGTCCGAAAAACGCGAGACGTATTATAAAAATAAGAACGATTCGTCCAAAAAGATAACTTCGTCCAAGGTGTACGACGATCGGTACAGACTTACGGAAGAGACCGACGAGCGCGGAAACAAGACTACGTATACGTATAATCCGGACAGCACGCCGAAGAGCGTCAGGTTGCCCAACGGAGAAGTAATAAATTACGAATACGACGAGTTTTCCCGCGTAAGCAAAATAACTAAGGGCGGCAAGAGCATAGAATACGAATATTTGTACGATATGCCCGTGAAGGTTTGCACCGACGGAAAGGAATACGAGATAGCGTACGACGGCAACTGCGAAATAAAAAGCATAAAGGAAATAGCCGGCGGCGAGCAGAAAGTACTGGTCGAATACGAAAGAAAGCGTTCGGCAAAGTACGAAACTGCAAACGACGTCAATTACGTTACGGAGCGCAAAGAGGACGAAACTCTGAAAACCGAATACGACAAA
>CAKQJJ010000163.1 GCA_934247335.1 uncultured Clostridia bacterium
GTGCATACGTCGCAAACGTAACTATGCTTTCCGTTGGCGGGGATTTCCACCTTTGTGCTATAGTCGCAACCCTCGCGCTGACATTCGTCGTACTCGTCCCAGCCGGGCAAGCAGTCCGCTTGTTTCGCCTCGTGGTGTTTGAGATTGTGTCCGAGAGCCTTTTCGACGTATCTGTCCGACTTTGACGAATAATCGCAACCTTCGCGCTTGCAGGTGTAATAACTTCCCCAATACCCGTCCTCGGTGCAGGTTGCGGCGTAGGGATCGTGCCTTTCCTTGTCGTGTCCGAGAGCGGGCAAACCATTATAATCGGTGTGATAATCGCAACCTTGGTTGGAACACTTTTTGTACTCCTCGTTGCCCCACTTCTCGCAAGTCGGCTCAACGCGCGGCACGGTTATAGATAAATTGTGTCCCGTGGCGGGAATTTCCTCGTACCCTTCGGTTTTTCCGCAATAATGCTCGCATCTTTTATAGGCTTTCCAACCGATTTCGGTGCAAGTCGGCTCTTTTGCGGCAACGTCCTGCATATCGTGTCCGATAGCGGGTATCGGCTTCTGCTCGGTATAAGTACATCCCGGATTGATACAACGTTTGCCGTGCGTAAGTCCGTCTCTTTCGCACTGCGGATCGTAGCCTTTTTCTTCGCGCACGTTGTGATCGGCAAATTCGCCGTACTCGAAGGTTTCTCTGCCCAGACTGCCGCAGATACTGCAAACAAGGCGATACACAGCCTTTCTTTGGCATGTTGCATTGTCCACGAGATTTCTGTCGGTAACTTTTTCGACATAATTGTGTATATGCTGTTGATCGGCATTTACCAAGCCCGTAACGACAAAATAGGAAAAACTTGTCGTTTCAAAGTGTATATTGTTGCCGTCGGCCGTCGTTGCGAGTTCCTCTACCGTATTATCGTCCTTGACGTGATAAGTGACGTAACCGTCAGACTCAAACGGCTTCGGCATGGTGATTTTGACCTTGCCTCTCGGTTGCACCTTTTCGCCGCCCTTTGTGAGAGTGATGTCGAAAACGGCAACCCTTGCGCTGTCGTACGGCTTTCCTGTTGCCGAAATTGCAGCCTTGCCTTGCTCGCTGTCCGAGGAATGGTGTACGGTGCTCAGCACGGAGTCGTTTTCAAACGCGCCGTCCGCGGTAATGCCGCTTTCGGCGGTCAGTTTGTTTACTTCTGCGTTATTATCACCGCAAGCGACCAGCGCAAGACACAGCGACAACGCAAGCGCAAGAAATAATAAAGACTTTTTCTTCATCGAAGCCTCCTTTATGTTTATAGAACACGATGCGGACAAGCGGGTTTTTACGCCCGCTTATCCGTTTTTTCAATAGATAATAACTTTTATGTTATTTTTCTAAGATTATGCCTCCCAATATATCACCGGGATCCTTATCAAGCTTTATAATAACTCTACCGTCGGAAGGAATTGCAAAACCACTTGCACTTGTTGTGCCTCCGGCTATGATTTCTGTAATCGTGGCTTCGCCCACTTTTGCGCCGGCCTTATTGTAAAGCTCAACCGTTTGTCCGACCTTGAAGTATCCCTTTTCAACAGTCGCGTAAATCGATTTTTCTGTCGGGTCCACAATTTGGATCTTACTGGAGTTGGACTTTACGGCTAACTTCTCAACAACCGTAATCTCAACTGTCGTTACGCTGGGGGATTTGGGAACGATTTTGTAGTTTTCCATAACAGGGAACGAAATGTTTGCTATTTTAAGGAAGAAGCAATCAATCGTTACCTTCTTTTTCTGGTCAGGGACAAGCTTAGAACCGTTGGTTTGTAACCCTGCTTTTTCGTTGTTAAGCCAAAGTTGGATTTTCTGACCTTCGATAAGATTATCGTATTGTCCGAGTAAAAACATTTTGCCGCTATCATCCGACGGAGTGTTTTGGTTAGAACCGTAACCAAGTTTGAGCACGAACTCATACGGTTTGATGGTGAAAGTCTTTATTTCGGAAACCGCTTCCGCCCATTCGTCCGTTGCCGTGACGCCGATGCGGTATTCATACTCTCCCGCGTTCGTGAGAACGTTGGCGACGTTCAAATTTCTTCCCCATTCTCCGCCAACTTCACGGAACTCGACGTATTTTTCGCCGGACTCCGTAGCCGACGTGAAATTTTCTACGCCGTCAATTACAGTTGCGCCAAATTTATTAACGAGGTCATTAAAGGTGAAGTTCGTTACCTGCTTTCCGTCGTACATTTTACCATCAAAATTCCAAACGCTAATCTTTCTTGGTTTCGCCTTCATAGTGAAGTCGACGAACGTGTCTCCGCGATTGTAGTTGTCGCCTTCCGCATATTTAATGTGTACTCGGAACGTTCCCGTTTTAATGTTTATTACTTCTTCTTTTGTAAGGTTACGACTCCAAACGCCATTTTCAAGTTCTTGTTCCCAGAAGATAGTCCTTTCGCCGTAACCGGTGCCGATTTCAACGTAATTTGTTGTGGGATCGGGGATACTCTGTGCGCCGATAACAAGATTATTGAATGCGTCTGCATTGCTGATTGTAAAGTCGACGATGTCTGCTTTGACGATGTCCACGTTGACGTCTTCTATTGCAAGGCTGTAATTGCCCGCGTCTTTTCCGGTGATTTCAAAACTTTGGACTGCCGCGCCGACGTTGGCACTTTCCATTGTAACGGTAATCATTGCTTCGTCGCCTGTACGCAATTCGGCGGGCTCGCCCGTAAGAATATTTGAATTATCGTATGGTTTCTCCCAATCAACGCCGATTACCATGGGGGTGATTGCAAAGTCAAAAGTTTTTGTCGCGGATTTCCACTCTGCCGTGCCTTCTACGCTGACATTGACGATATATTCGCCGGCTTTCTTCGGGGCGGTTGCGGCGTAAGTATTGTCGTCCGCGCCTTTTGCCTTGAACATAATTGTGGGTACGCGATTGCCTTCAATTACGAAATCGTCTTTCGTAATCGCAAGAACTTCCCCGTCATATTCCTTGCCAAGCGTTTTGCCTTCTGCAAGTTTAATTTCGTTGTCTTTTGCGCCAAGTGCGTCGATGGTTTCTGTCTTTTCGTATCCGCATTTCGTGCAGGTAAATTTCTTTTCACCGACTACGCCGTAGTCCGCCGGTTTGGTAACTTCGCCTTCGTCAAAGGTATGCGCGGCGAAATCGCTCTTCATTACGTCATGCGTGGGAGCCGTTGCGTCACAGGTCGATTCGTGCCAGTGTCCCGACTCGTCTTTTTTCCATTCCTCGCCGTAAGTGTGCGTTGCGGTGTCGGAAATTGTCCTTTCGGTTTCGTATCCGCATTCACATACGCCCTTTTCGACTTTGTCTGTATGAACGCCTGCGGGCGTTTTTTCTGTCCACGTGAACACGTGCGGGAGTTTCTCCGTTGTGTCGGTGTGTTTCTTCGTGGTGCATTCATGCCAGTGATATTGCTCGTCATTTTTCCATTCGCTTGAAAAATTGTGTTTGTTTTTGTTGCAAGCGGTAAGAACCGAGAGCGACAAAACAAACATCAACGCTATCGCTAAAATAGTGAACAGTGATTTTCTTTTCATAGTCTTGCTCCTTTTTGATTTAAGTGATTTATTCCAAATCGCCGAAAATCGCGACTTAAAACCTTTATTATTTGTGTTTATTGTTTTTACGCCGGTTTATTTTACCACAACGCTATACTTATATTTAATCGTTCCCATTCCCGGTTGGATATTGCTCTGTATAATGGTCGTTTTGTCTGCGGACAACTCAAACGTCGAGCCGGCAAGCAATCCGTAGTTG
>CAKQJJ010000164.1 GCA_934247335.1 uncultured Clostridia bacterium
CGAGGCAGAATATGGAAGAAAGCGCGGCTGCCGCCATGGAGCAGGCAACCCCGACTTCCGCCTGACAACCGCATTCTGCACCTGAAATGGACGCGTTCGTTTTTATAAGATTGCCGATAATTCCCGCCGTTGCGAGAGCGTGACATATTTCGGTATCGGCGCAACCGTACTTTTTCTGATAATGATATAAAACGGACGGAAGCACGCCAGCCGAGCCGCATGTGGGCGCGGTTACTATTGTTTCGCCCATGGCGTTCTGTTCACCCACGGCAAAAGCGTAGGCGCAAATAAAGCGCGAATCGGCGTTTTCGGCGGACTTGGACAGCCCTTCGTACAAAGCCTTGGCGCGTTTATTGACGTTAAGCCCGCCCGGAAGCACGCCGTCGTCCGCTATTCCGCGCGCAATGGACTGTTTCATGGCAGACCACGCTTCAAGCAGGTATTTTTCAAAATTCTCGTCTTCGTGCGAGTAAACGAACTGCCACAAGGTAAGGTCGTTATCCTTGCAGAATTCGCGAATTTCCCCGAATGTGTGTTCTTTATAAACGACAGGGCTTTCGGGCGCGCATTCCTGCTCAAACCTGATATTGCCGCCGCCCACGCTGAAAACGCGCGCTTTGGCAACCGGCTCGTCGCCCTTGAAAGCGAAAAGCTCCATGGTGTTGGGGTGCGGTAGATCGGTCGTTTTAACGTCGCACGTCACTTCCGCCGGGAAGGGCGCAAGCGTCTTTTTAATAACCGTGTCCGTGCCGTGCCCCTTGCCTGTAAGCGCAAGCGAGCCGTACAAAACCGCCTTGAAGTTGTCCGCTTCGGGATGATTGCGTTTGAAAATAATGCAGGCGCGTTCCGGTCCTATCGTGTGGGAAGAGGACGGACCTCTGCCGATTTTGTATATCTCTTTAACCGACGTCATGCCGTTTTGGGGTTGCGATTGTGCCATAATTCTGCCTCGCAAAAGTAATCTCGGATAAATTATACCACATAGCCTGCCAAAATAAAAGCGTTTTGCGGCGGAAGCGATAAAAACGCTCGTTTTCCCAAACCGAGCAAAAAAAACTGCGGCAAAAACGTCGTTCTTTTTCGTATAAAAAAACGGCAAAGGCGGAAATACCCTTGCCGGATTAAATTCAAAATTGCAGCGTTATGGTGACGAAAAATCGCGGACGTATTGCCGTAAACCGAACCGAATATGGGCTGAACGGCAACGCTACGCGAGCTAAAAGGGCAGAACGCCGAGGTGTTCGAGCAGAATTTTGATTCCCATGAGGATAAGCACCGAGCCGCCTATTATTTCGGCAATCGACTTGTTTTTTGCTCCGAACACGTTGCCTATCTTAACGCCGACCGCGGAGAAAGTGAAGGTGGTGGCGCCTATAAACAGGATAGCCCACCAGATATTGGCGGACAGGAATGCGAAAGTCACGCCCACGGCAAGCGCGTCTATACTGGTGGCGATTGCCATAAGCAGCATGGTTTTGAAGCCGAACGGGTTATCCGACTTTTTCTCTTCGTCGTCCTTTTTGCACGCCTCGACTATCATGCTTATTCCGATAAGCAGTAAAAGCGCAAACGCGATCCAGTGATCGACCGCCTCGATGTACGGTGCGACGAGAACGCCCGCGAAATAACCGATAAGCGGCATCAGCATCTGAAATCCGCCAAACCAGGCCCCCGTGATCATGCAGTGTTTGAATTTAACCTTGTCCACCGCAAGACCTTTGCATATCGATACGGCGAACGCGTCCATCGAAAGCGCGACTGCCGTTATAAAAAGTTCCCAGATGCTCATGAGTAAAAGCTCCCGAAAAAAAGAATAACCCCGTTATTTTATCACGCCGGGCGGCTTATGTCAACTAAAAGTCGCCGTTTTTGAGAAAAACGAGGTTATTTCCGATTTTTTTGCCGATAAAACGGCTGAATTTATTCTATTTCAAGCAAAACGGTGTCGTAGAGTTTCAATTTCAGCGCGATTTTTCCGCCCGAAACGTCAAGCGTCTGAGATTTTTCGAGGTCGTGATTTTTGTCGAGAAGATAAATTGTTGCCGTTTTCGCGTTAAGCGATATTTCCGCCGTTTTGTCGGGCTGCGGATTATCGTCGCGGTAGTAGGTGATAAGCGCGAGTTTTTTGCCGTCGTCGCCCTTTGCCGCGCACACGTAAATATCGTCGTCGCCGCTCTCGGAGAAAACTTCGCTGCCGAGCGCAAGTAATTTTCCGAACGCCGCCACCGAGTAGTAGCCCTTTCTCGGCTGCATAAACGTGTCGAACAGTCCGTTCATGTTGAAGTTCAGACGGGCGTCGTAGTACATAAGCGCGGTTACGTCCTCGCGCTGACAGGCGCACATAACGCCGGTTATGAACGACGCGCCTTTAAGACTTTGCTCGGTTTTAATGGAGCGCGTCCAGTTTTCGCCCTGAAACCCGCACGAATAATTCCATTCGTTGAGGTAAGTTTCGCAGTCGCCGTAACCTATTCCGCGCAAAAATTCGTTTGCCGAGCGGATATGCGCAACGTAGTCTTTGGGGTCGGCGGCGTATTGATGATAGGAAACGAAATCCATTTTCAAGCCCTTTTCGGCAATCGCGCGCATAATGCTTCTGGGGTGATCGCCTTTCAGATTGCAAAACGCCGGTCCGCCTATTTTAAGAGCGGGGAAAGTTTCTTTCAGATAATTCACCGCCGTTACGAAAAAGTCGACGAACTGCTCGTCGGTGCCCTGCCAGCACGGATTGTGTCCAAGCGTGCCGCAGTCGGGCTCGTTCCATACTTCCCAGTATTTTACGTTCATATTAAAGCCGTTTGCCCAGCCTTGGTTGTAGTGGCGTATTATATGCTCGCAGATTTTTGCCCATTTAAGGTAATTTTTGGGCGGAAACGTGCCTTCTTTTTTATAATGTTCTATGCTTGCGCCCAGACGGTAGAAAATTTCCGTTCCGCACTCGCAAAGACTGCGCATGTATACGTCGGTCATCTCGAAGTCGTAGGAAGCGGGGTCGTTCTCGTCTGCGTCGAAATTGCGGAATATGCGGTGAACGTCCACGCTCCATTCGCCGCCGTAATGCTCGCAAAAACACGAGTCGTGCAATCTCGTAAACGGAATGTTTGCCGCCTTAAACAGCTCGAAATTGCTGTCGCCGCGCACGCTCATGGCGGCGGGACCGTTGTTTACGCCGTTCATGGGCTTTATTTTGCCCGTAATTTTGTTGAAATCGATTTTAATACTCATATTTTACCTCTTTTATCTCCGAAGAGTGATTTTATTTTCGCATTTTTGAAATATTTTTGCCGATTATATTCGTTTTGCTTCACATATTCGCCCGATAGGTGTATAATATCGTAAAAGAAATTATTCGGAGCGGAAATATGGTAAACCTTTTTCACGTCGGTCAACCCGGTAACTTTACGTTCGAGTTCAATTACAGCGGCAAGGGCAGTTTGTCGAGGGGAGAGTACGCGCTGCATCTGCACGACAAAACCGAAATATTGGTACTCACCGGTGGCGAATGCGAATTTTTCGTGGACGGGCGCAGATATTCGCTCGTTCCGGGCGACGCGCTCGTGATAAATCCCAACGTTTTGCACCACTGCGTTTTGCCTGCGGGCAGACTTTTTGAATTTATCTGCTGCTGGACCGATTGCGATTGCCAGTTGCTCAAACCGCTCTCTTGTTTGCCGTCGCCGCTCGTTCGACCGGCAGAGGGAGGAAGAAGCGAAATTCTTTCCGCCGCGGAATATCTCGCATTTGATTATAAAG
>CAKQJJ010000165.1 GCA_934247335.1 uncultured Clostridia bacterium
GTACTTCACTTCGATTACGAACGCCGGGCGCGAACAATCTTTTTTCGAGGCGAATGCGCTTATCGTCCGCTCTTGCATGCGAATACGGTTGCCTCAATTACAGTTGCTTCAACGTAAGCGTTTTGTCGCACACGCTTTCGGCAAAGGCCTTGTCGTGGCTGACCAGAATAACCGCGCCTTCGTACTCGGCAATCGCCTTTTGCAGGCTGTCTTTCGCCTTGACGTCGAGATGATTGGTAGGCTCGTCCAGAATTAGAATATTGCTGGTGACGTTCATTATCGTAAGCAGGCGGATACGCACCTGCTCGCCGCCGGACAGAGTTTTTACGCTTTGCAGCGACATTTCGCCCTTGATGCCCACTCGCGCAAGCTGCGAACGTATTTCTTTCTGATTGAACCGCGGAAAGCAGTCGCTTATATAATTGAAAGCGTTGGTGTCCTGCTCGCGGAACTTTAAGTCCTGTTCGAGATATGCCGGGCGAGCCGCTATATGAAACGCGAAACTGCCTGAAAGGGGCGGAATTATGCCCATCAGAGTTTTCAGAAGCGTACTTTTGCCTATTCCGTTTGCGCCGCGTATCCACAGTTTGGTGTCGCCGCGCATTTCAAAATTTATGGGCGGCAGCAGCGGTTGGTCGTAGCCCACTTCGAGATCCTTCACCGTGAGCATATCCTTGGTGTTAAGCATTTCGCACGGGAACGAAAAGTGGCTTTCGAGCACCGCGGTCGGCTTTGCCATGACGTCGATGCGTTCGAGCATTTTTTTGCGGCTGTTTGCCATACCGGCGGTTGCGGCGCGCGCTTTGTTGCGGTTTATATAGTCCTCCATGCGCTTTATCTCGGCTTGCTGGCGTTCGTAGTCCTCGGCGTACTGCTTTACAGCCATTTCGTGCTGAGCGACGAACTGAGTGTAGTTGCCGGAATATTTGCGGATGGAACCGTTTTCTATGCTGACGATGCAATCGCACACGGCGTCGAGAAAATCGGTGTCGTGCGAAATAACGATATAAGTTTTCTTTACGGAAACGAGATATTTTTCCAGCCATTCGATGTGTTCGACGTCCAGAAAGTTGGTGGGCTCGTCCAGAAGCATAACGTCGGGATTTTCGAGAATGAGCTTTGTCAACATGACTTTGGCTCTTTGCCCGCCCGACAGCGTGCCGATGACTTTATCGAAGCCGAGCGCGGCTACGCCCAAGCCGCCCGCAACCTTTTTAATGCGCGAATCTATCTCGTAAAAGCCTTCGTTTTCAAGCTGTTCGAGCATGCGATTGCTACGGTTTATCATCTTTTCGAGTTCTTTCTCGTCGGTTACAGACGCCATTTCCTCGTACAGAGCGGACAGCTTTTTGTCCACATCGTACAGGTAGTCGAACGCCGTTTTGAGATATTCCATAATGGTCTGGCTGCGGTCGATGTCGGCGTGCTGATCGAGATAGTCGTACCTTATGCCGCCGTGCCATATAACCTCGCCTTCGTCGTAGCTTATGTTGCCGGCGATTATGTTGATAAACGTACTCTTGCCGGCGCCGTTTAGTCCGACGATGCCGACGTGTTCGCCGTTGTTGATGTCGAACGAGGCGTTTTTGAAAAGCTGTTTGTCCTCGAAAGTATGCGACAGGTTGTTAATTTTAAGTATGCTCAATTATCGCTCCTCGGTTTTGGTTATTATTCGTCCGCTTCGGTCTTGTAAACGTACACCTTTTCCAGTCCGTTGCAACCGCGGACGAGCGGTTTACCGGTAGTCGTTCTGTTCTGAACGGGCAAATCTTCGGTGTCGAACTGCGACAGATATTCGTCGTCCACGTCGAGAACGATGGTGTACGGATTTGTGACGTACGACGCGAATATGATTTTGCTGCCCGTATTTGCTTTAAGGTCGAATATCTTAAAGCCTTTGCGGTAACGCGCCATAGGCTCTATTCCGCCCACGGGAACGCGTTTTGCATTGCTCTTGTCGGTGATAAGCACGACTTCGCCGTCCTCGCTGACCTGCATTGCGGCAAGCACCGCGTCGCCGTCGTTAAGCTGAATGGCTTTTACGCCGCCCGCTATTCTGCCCTGCACGGGAATATCGCTCATGTCGGCGTTTAAGCACATGCCTTTTTCGGTGACGAGCAGAAGGGTTACTTCCTTTTTCTCCTCTTCGATGCCCACCACGCTGTCGCCCTCTTTGAGCTTTACCGCCTGGAAAGAGGATTTTGCCACGTCGTACTCCGACCAGTCGCTCTTTTTTACCAAGCCGTTTTTGGTGTAGAACAGCAGTTTGCCCGACGGCATTTTTTCGCCGACGGCGTGCATAAACACCACTTTTTCGTTTTTATCGGCTCCGGGAAGAATATTCTTTACCGGCGCGCCGTTTTCTCGCCAACGACATTCGGGCAGCGTTTCGGGATCGACTTTATAGCAATTGCCCGCAGACGTGAACACAAGCAGCGTTTCGTCGTGCTTGAACGGCGCTATTATCGAACAGATTTCGCCCCTTATGGAGTTATCTCCGAACTTGCGCGCCGATTTGTTGAAGCTTTTTTCGCTCATGCGTTTGAAGGCGCCCGACACCGTAAACATGGCAACGCCGTCGTCCACGACGGGTTCCTGCGCGCCCGACGGAATTTCGTAGTCGGCAAGCGAGTTTATTATAGTGCTCTTGCGGGGCGTTTTGAACGCCTTTTTGATTGCGAGCATTTCGTCCTTTACCACTTCCATCTGCAACTTTTTGGAGCCGAGAATGGCGGTGAGGCGTGCGATACGCTCGCGCAGTTCTTTAAGTTCCTGTTCGAGCTTGTACACTTCGAGATGAGTGAGGCGTGCAAGGCGCAAATCGAGAATTGCGTCCGCCTGGCGCTCGGACAGATTGAATTTACGGCGCAGATTGTCGCGCGCTTCGGGCGTGGACTTACTGTTTTTGATTATTTTTACCACCGCGTCGATATTGTTGACGGCGATGACCAGACCTTCGAGAATATGCTCACGGCGTTTTGCGGCGTCCAGTTCGCACTTGGTGCGCTTTACGACGTATTCGCGCTGATATTGCACGTAATAGTCGAGTATTTGCAAAAGCCCGAGCACCTGCGGCTTTCCGTCGGCGATGGCAACCATGTTTATGCCGTACGACACCGAAAGCTGAGTTGCCTTGAACAGCATTTCGAGAATGGGCTTGTAGTTGCAGTCCTTTTTGATTTTGATTACGCAACGCGTTCCGTTTCGGTCCGATTCGTCGGTAATATCGCTGATGCCCAAAAGTATGCCTTTTTTCTCGTCGCGCAGCTTGGAAATGGTTTCCAGCAGCAGCGCGCGGTTGACCTGATAGGGCAGTTCGTCGATAACCACGTTGGTTTTTTCGTATTCGCCGGGTTCGACGTGAATTTTAGCGCGTATGGTGATTTTGCCTTTACCCGTTTCGTACGCCTGAGTCAAGCCTTCGCCGCCGATGATATAGCCTCCGGTGGGGAAATCCGGTCCTTTCATGACCTTCATAAGCTCTTTAAGCGTGACTTTCGGCTCGTCGATATACTTTATCGCGGCGTCGATTGCCTCGCCTAAGTTGTGCGTGGGAATATTGGTGGCAAAGCCGATTGCGATACCGCTTGCGCCGTTTACCAGAAGGTTGGGGAATCTGCCAGGAAGCAGTGCCGGTTCTTTAAGCTGATCGTCGAAGTTGCTGTTCCAGGGCACGATTTCGTCTTCGGGCGAGCCCATACCCTTCATCATTTCGACGGCAAGAGGCGTTAAGCGGCACTCGGTGTAACGC
>CAKQJJ010000166.1 GCA_934247335.1 uncultured Clostridia bacterium
GTACTACGTTCACGGAATGGATTACGCCTACGCCGTGATAGGCACGCGCGTGTTCAGAATGAGCGAGGAGCAGTGCTCGATGATATGCGACCTTACCGACGCGCTCAAAGGCGGCAGAGAAATGTTCGTCAGCGCCGACGATATGGTTCAGTTTTACAATTCGGTGCTTAGAAAAGCCGCCGCGTACGTGCCTGTTAGCGGCGACGGCGTGGATCTCGAACAATTCACCGTTCCCACGCTCGGCTGCAAGATTTACTTGAAGTGCGAGGACAAGTGCGTTTTTGCCGAAGTCAAGGCGTGCTATGGAGAAGAAGAGTTCGATATATTAAACGACGGATTCGTAACCGGTCATCTTCGCGACTGGGACAGCGAGGACGATATACGCACGCTTCTTAACAAATATTTTCCGCAGTACCCCGAACTCGTGCTTTCGGAAGAGAGCGATATTTTCGAGTTCTTAAAGCGCGGCGTGCGCGAACTCGCTTCCTACGCCGAGATTTTCATGAGCGAAAGCATGAGCAAGTACCGCCTGCGCCCGGTGGGCAAAGTGCGCGTGGGAGTGCGCCTGCACAGCGACATTCTGTCGGTGGCGCCCGTCGCCGAAGACCTTACCGGCGAGGAAATGAAGAAAATTCTCGACGCGTACAAAAGCAAACAACGCTACGTTTTGCTGGGCGGCGGATTCGTCGATCTCGACGACCGTTCGCTCGAAGTCATCAGCGAAGTGCTGGAAGACGCAACGCCCTCGGACGACGGAAATTTCACTCTTCCGTCCTATTACGCCTCGCTTATCGGCGAAGAATTTAAAGAAAACGGCATAGAGTGCGATATGAGCGACGGATTTGAAAAGCTCATCCGCGACTTGTCCGATTCCAACGACGACGTAAGCACGCTGCCCGCTTCGCTCGGCGGAATACTGCGCGAGTATCAGAAAGTGGGCTACAACTGGCTCAGGAAATTGTCCGACAACAACTTCGGCGGAATACTCGCCGACGATATGGGACTGGGCAAAACGTTGCAGATCATCGCGCTGTTAAGCCGCAAAAAATGCACGGCGATAATAGTCTGCCCCACGACGCTTCTTCTCAACTGGCAGGAAGAAGTCAAAAAGTTTGCGCCGGAGCTTAAAACGCTTATCGTAATGGGTTCGCAGGCGGAGCGAAAGGCGCTCATCGAAAAGCGCGACGAGTACGACGTCGTTATTACGTCCTACGACCTTATCCGCCGCGACGTCGAACTGTATTCCGCCGCCACGTTCGATTACGCCGTCGCCGACGAAGCGCAGAATATCAAAAATCCCGAAACCAAAAACGCTCAGGCGGTGAAAAGCCTTAAAGCGCATCACAAATTCGCCCTCACCGGCACCCCGGTTGAAAATCACCTGGGCGAACTGTGGTCCATTTTCGACTTCGTTATGCCCGGATTTTTGGGTACGTATTCGCAATTCCGCACCGAATACGAGGAAGGCATCGTTGCCGGCGACGAGGACACTGCGGACAAGTTCAAAAAACTCATTATGCCGTTCGTTCTGCGCCGTCTTAAAACCGACGTGCTTAAAGAACTGCCGCCCAAGGTGGAAAGCAAGCTTACGGTTCTTTTGGAAGGCGAACAAAAATCGCTGTACACCGCCAATATGCAGGGCGTCAAGCACTCGCTGTCGGTTACCGACAACCCCAACCGCGTGGAAGTGCTCAGCATGATCACGCGCCTCAGACAGCTGTGCTGTCACCCGGCGCTCGTCTATCCCGACTACAACGGAAATTCGGCAAAGCTGGAAAGCTGTATGGAACTCATCTCGTCCGCGGTGGAAGGCGGACACAAAGTGCTTTTGTTCTCGCAGTTTACTTCCATGCTGGACATAATCAAAAACCGCCTTGCAGAAAACAATATCTCGTTCTATCTGCTCACCGGCGAAAACCCCAAGGCAGAACGCCTCGAACTGGTCAAAAAGTTCAACGTGGACGACACCAACGTATTCCTGATTTCGCTCAAAGCCGGCGGCACCGGACTTAATCTCACCGGCGCGGACATAGTAATTCACTACGATCCGTGGTGGAACGAGTCGGTAATGAATCAGGCAACCGACCGCGCGTACCGCATCGGTCAGAACAAGTCGGTTCACGTCCACAAACTGGTTCTCGGCGGAACGCTGGAAGAGAGCATTTACGACTTGCAGCAGAGAAAGAGCGCGCTCTCCGGCATGGTCGTCGGACAGGAAAACAACCTTAAAGACATAATCAAGCTGATTAAAGAAGAATAACTTTTTTGCCGCGGAGCATAATAGGTTGCGTGCAAAATACAGTCGAAAAACAGAATAACGCCGCACCGAAAGCCGAAAATTTTTGGCTTAAAGCGGCGTTTTTCTTTGCCGTTCTCCCCGTCTATCCGATCAGACTTATAAGAAAAATATTAATAAATCGGCGAAATAAGGACGTAAACGTATCCGAGTATGTTGAAATCGGCGGAGTAAAGCAATTTCTGCGTATCCGCGGCAAAGACCTTGCCCGCCCGCTTTTAATCTTTCTGCACGGCGGTCCCGCGCTGCCCGTCCGCGGAATGGACGGCGCGTTTATGCGGCGGCTGGAAAGCGAATTTATATGCGTGCAGTGGGATCAGCGAGGATCGGGAAGAAGCGAAGGTACGGGCGAGGATTTACAAACTCTTCTTTGCGACCTCGACGAGGTGGTGAACTTTGCGCTCAAACTCACCGGCAAGCAAAAAGTCCGGATAGCGGGGCATTGCTGGGGCAGCGTGATAGGGCTGAAATACGCCGCTCTTCACCCCGAAAAAATCGAGGGCTATATCGGTATTTGCCAGTTCGTTTCGGGCAGGCGTTCGTATTCCCGCATCAAGAAAATCGCCGTCGAGGCTGCCGCGGCAAAGGGCAATTTCAGCGACGCCGCCGAGATTAACAAGCGGTTTTCGGGGCTGTTGTCGGCGCGCGACACTTGCGAAATGAGCGTGGACGACTGGACGAAAATTCATTTTCTGTACGAAAAATACTGCGGATACGACGGCGGAAAAAGCAATTTTTCGCTGATTTTCGGAGCGCTGTGTTCGCCCGATTTTTCGTTTGACGACTTTTTATATCTGTTGTCGTGGGCAAACGTAAAGGGCAGCATGAAAACGCACCGCAAAATAATGGACGAGTGCATTTACAACGTCGATTTTCTTGCCGATCCGCCAAATCTGCGCGTTCCCGTAAGGTTTATCGAAGCGGGGCGCGACGCCGTAACCGACAGCGGACTTGCGCTTTCGCTGCTTGCCCGAATAAACGCGTCGGACAAACGCGCGTACCTCGTCAAAAAATGCGGGCATAACGCCATGTTCGATAGCCCCCGATTGCTTGCCCGCGCCGTAATAAACGCCGCACGCGAGCCGAGCGGGAAAAAAGAAGTTAAGCCGCGGCGCAAACCGACGAAAATTACGCTTTGAAGGCAAAAAAAGTGACGTTTAACACAATTTTCATTGTTTAATACGGGTAAACGACATAAAATTGCTTGTTAAAGTCGAACGTTTTTGTTATAATATTCGACAGGGAGATTTATACGCTCTCGGAGGTGCTAATTGAAAAGCAAAAATAAAATCTGGATATATATGGCGCTTGCGCTGGTTCTTATACTCGCGGCAGGCTTGATTTTAAGACTGTCCACGGGCGCTACGAAAGGTACGCGCAGTCATTTTATCGAAAAGATAGAGGCAGGCGAAGTTTCCGACGTTAAGA
>CAKQJJ010000167.1 GCA_934247335.1 uncultured Clostridia bacterium
TCGCTTTACTATGATAAAGCGATAAATCAAAAGTGCGACGATAAAAGGCTAAAATCGTAACGAAAAGATAAAATTCAAGGAGAAGAAATTTTATGAAAAAGTTGATCTCGGTAGCAATCGCGCTCATGCTGGCGCTTACGTCGTGCTTCTCGTTTGCCGCATGTGCCGGCAACAACGACGAAAACACGCTTAAAATAGGAATAACCGATTACAAACCCATGGATTACAAAGAGGAAGGCTCGGACGAATGGATAGGTTTCGACGCCGATCTTGCCAAAGAAGTGTGCAAAATTCTCGGTTATAAAGCCGAATTCGTGGAAATCGACTGGAACAGCAAGGTTATGGCAATCAACGCCAAGGAAATCGACGTGATATGGAACGGCATGACCATTACCGACGAGCTTAAAGAGTCGCTGCTCATTTCTCAGCCCTATCTCGAAAACAAACAGGTCATCGTTTGCCAGAAGAGCGAAGCCGAAAAATATGCTACGAAGGAAGATCTGCTTAAAGCCGGAACAATTCTCGTAGAAGCGGGTTCTGCCGGCGAAAACACCGTTAAATCGATTGCCGGCGCCGAAGCGAAAATGCTGGGCGCAAGCGCGCAAAAGGACACCTTGCTGGAAGTAAAAACTTCCGCTTCCAAAATCGCCGTCATAGATAAACTTCTGGCTCAGGTTGCCGTGGGCGAAGGCACTTCTTTTTCCGACCTTACGATGGTGGACGTCGGATTCGAGAACGAGCAGTTCGGCATCGGTTTCAGAAAGAGCGACTCCGCACTTATGGGAAAAATAGAAAACGCAATCGCGCAGCTTAAAGAAAACGGAACGTACGCGCGTTTGCAGAGCAAATATTTCGGTTGATTTATATGAATTTCTGGACGGTAACAAAAAATTTATTACAAGGCTTTTCGATAACGTGCGAATTGTTTGCACTCACTCTGGTCCTGGCGCTCCCGCTGGGACTTGTAGTCGCTTTCGGGGCGCGCAGTCGTTTTAAGCCGGTTCGCGCCGTGGTCCGCACGATTATCTGGATAATTCGCGGAACGCCGCTTATGTTGCAGGTAATCGCCATTTATTACGGACCCGCGCTGTTGTTCGGCTGGGGACTTCTGCCCCGTTTCGTGGCGGTTTTAGTGGCGTTCGTAATAAACTACGCGTGCTATTTTGCCGAAATATACCGCGCCGGAATAGAGTCGGTTTCCGCAGGTCAATACGAAGCGGGCAAAGTTTTGGGACTTACGCGCTGTCAGACCTTCTTCAAGGTAATCTTATTGCAGGTAATAAAGCGCATAGTGCCGCCTATGGGCAACGAAATAATAACGCTCGTAAAGGATACCTCTCTTGCCCGGGTAGTTATGGTTGCCGAAATATTAAAAGTGGCGCAGGACTATTCGGCAAAAGGCTTGATCTGGCCGCTGTTCTATACAGGCGCGTTTTACCTGATTTTCGTGGGCGCGCTGACTTTGATTATCGGCTTCGTCGAGAAAAAACTCAACTATTTCAAGGTGTGATATGGCGTATCTCGAAGTTAAAAATTTCAATAAATCGTTCGACGGCACGAAAGTACTCAAAGACGTGTGCTTTTCGATGGAAAAAGGCGAAGTTCTGTCGGTAATCGGCTCGTCCGGAAGCGGCAAAACCACGGCTCTTCGGTGCCTGGTCGGATTGGAAACGCCCGATTCCGGCGAAGCGTTCGTGGACGGCAAGCGTATTATCCCGCGCGATAAAAACACCGTCGGCGACGAAATAGGCATGGTTTTTCAAAGTTTTAATCTTTTTCCGCAGTACACCGTGCTGAAAAACGTAACGCTTGCAATGGACGTTCGCTCCGAAAAATTGCTGAAAAAACAAAAACTCGGCTTTTCCGAGCGCAACCGCTTGCTTAAAGAAGCCAAAGCCGCCAACCGAGAAAAGGCTCTCGTTCTGCTCGAAAAGGTGGGGCTTAGCGACAAAGCCGCCTCGTACCCCTGGCAGTTGTCCGGCGGACAAAGCCAGCGCGTCGCCATTGCCCGCGCCCTCGCGCTTCAACCGTCCATTCTGTGTTTCGACGAGCCCACCAGTGCGCTCGATCCGCTCTTAACTCAGGAAGTGCTGGAAGTCATCCGCTCGCTTAAAAGCAAGGACATGACCATGCTTATCGTCACGCACGAAATGAATTTTGCCCGCTCGGTCAGCGATAAAGTCGCCTTTATGTCGGACGGAATTATCTCGTGCATGGGCTCGCCCGACTACGTTTTCGGCGACGCCGCCCCCGACAACGTAAAATCTTTTATCGCCGGCACCCGTCGGGATGACGCAAACTAAACTTTTTGTCTTATGGACCTTTTAATACTAAAAAACCTCGGTATAGCGCCGAGGTCTTTTTATATTATATAGAATACGATTAACCGCATTGAAACTCTTTTATCGGGTTTTCAGGTCGTTGATTATTTGCTGAATATGTACTATTTCGGCGGGATTCAAACCTTCTACGCCGAGCGACTGATTGTCGTCGCGCCCGAGAAGATAATCGGTGCTTACGCAGAAAAAGTCCGCAAGCCGCATCAGCATCTTGATCGACGGAGCAATGTTTCCGTTCTCCCAATTACTGACGCATTGCTTGGTAAGCCCCAGTTCTTTTGCCAGTTCCACCTGAGTCATGTGCCTCGCCTGCCGCAAGTCTTTTATTCTTTCGTGTAACATTTTTATCCCGCCCAATGGTAAATTTATCATTTACTATTGTATAACAATTACTTGACACATTAAAAATACTTTGGTATACTAATAATTGACTTATGCCAAAATTCTAGTAAACACAAAAGGAGTAGAGTAAAAATGAAGAAATCTGTTAAAATGTTGACTGTATTGACAATGTGCCTTATGACGTTAGTTTTGTCTTTATTGTTTGCTGCATGTAATGCACAATGTGGACAACAGACTGGAGTGGACGGAGTTGAGTACATGCTATGCGACGATGGAAGATCGTATGGAGTGGTAGGGTTCACCTCTAAAGGAGCCGAGGAAGTGCATGTGTTATCCGAATATAAAGGGAAACCTGTAACGACTGTTCTGGAAAGAGCATTTGCCGAAAGCAATGTAGTAAAAGTGCATCTTCCCGACAGTATTACCAAAATCGGAAAAAGAGCATTTGCCGATTGTATTTGGCTTAGAGAAGTTGTTATGCCGAGTAATCTGTCCGAAATAGAGGAATACGCTTTTAGCGGTTGTGATAGATTGTATAAAACCGAAAAAGGAATTTATTACGTTGGAAATTGGGTTGTTGGAGTCGATTCAGATATAGATATATTATATTTTGATGCCGAAACTGTTGGAATAGCCGACAAGGCATTATTCGGTTGTGCTAATATTAAAGAAATTAATTTATTAGCCAATATAAAATATATAGGAAGAGAAGCTTTTTCGGCATGCTCCAATCTGGAAGCACTGTCAATGGGTAACAATATTGAAAGAATAGGAGAAAGAGCTTTTGAAAATTGTATCGCACTTTCATTCGTAAAAATCAGTGATAAAGTGACAACATTGCCATATAAGGTATTTTTTAACTGTACTAGTTTGACGAGCGTAAATATTCCGGATAGCGTAACGAGTATTGGTGTATATGCGTTTGTTTAACCTCGCACGAACACCTTTTAGTAGTAAAAATCATAGTTTTATCCTCTAATTTCAATAAAAACAGGTAATTTTTGAGTCTCCTTGAACGTAGGTTCGAGGATTTTTTTA
>CAKQJJ010000168.1 GCA_934247335.1 uncultured Clostridia bacterium
GTCCAGAAGCAATAAAGATTTCCCGGTTGCATTTTGCAGAATATCGGCGACTTCGGTCATTTCCACCATGAACGTGCTTCTTCCAGTGGACAAATCGTCGCTGGCACCAACGCGGGTGAATATTTTATCTACCGGGCAGATTTCGGCTTTTGCGGCGGGCACGAACGAGCCGATGTGAGCGAGTATTACGATTATCGCAACCTGGCGCATATACACGCTTTTTCCCGCCATATTGGGCCCGGTGATCATCATCGTGCGGTTGTCGCCGTCGTCGAGGAACGTGTCGTTTGGCACGAACGCCTCACCCTTCAGCGCTTTTTCGACTATCGGATGTCTGCCTTCCGAAATTTTGATATGTTTAATTTCGTCGTTTATTACAGGTTTGACGAAATTGAGTTCGGTTGCCGTTTTTGCATGAGAAAACAGGCAATCGATATACGCGATATGTTTTGCCGACGTCATCAGTTCGCTTAAAAACTTTACGATTTCGGCTACGATTTTGTCGTATAACGCTATTTCGCGAGCCTTTGCGTCGTCTTCGGCGTTCAGAATTTTCGATTCGACGTCTTTAAGTTCGTCGGAAATATATCGCTCGGCGTTTACAGTCGTCTGACGGCGAACGTACGAGTACGGCACGAGATTTATCTGAGATTTGGGAACTTCGATATAATATCCGAAATTGCGATTGTAGGCTATTTTCAGATTTTTGATTCCCGTTTCCGCCTTTTCTTTTGCTTCGATTTTATCGAGAATGGAATGCGCGTTTTTCTTTATTTCGCGGTAACCGTCAAGCTCGGGATCGAAACCGTCGCGAATGACTCCGCCCTCGCGCACCACCGCGGTGGGATTATCGTCGATGGCGCTTTTAAGCAGTTTTTCGAGATAATCGAAATCGGCAATGAGATCGGCGTTGTTTTTGATTGCCGGCGAAGTATAATCGCTTAACTTTTCTTTCGTAAGGCGCAACGCAGTAAGCGATCCGTCCAGCTGAACGCAGTCTTTCGGGGATATATTGCCGTAGGAAGCGCGTCCGGCAATTCTTTCGAGATCGAAAATGTCGCGCATGCAGGAAATCACTTCGTCGCGTTTTATTATGTTTTTGTCGATTTCCTCTACTGCGTTTAACCGAGCGTTGATTTCTTCGACGTCGAGCGAGGGCTTTTCTATCCATTTTTTCAGCATTCTCGCGCCCATACTGGTTGAAGTGCGGTCGATAAGTCCGAGCAGTGAAGCGCTGTTTTTGCCCGAAGAAGACGTAAGTAGTTCAAGCGTTCTTCTTGCGTTTGCGTCCACTTCCATATGTTTTGCCTGATCGTCGAATTCGCCGTCGCGTATGTGTTTAAGCGTGCGCTTCTGCGTTTTTTCGACGTAATCGAGAAGCGCGCCCGCCGAGCACACGCACTGTTCTTTGCCGTAAAAAGAATCGGGATTTTTGAGAACGTCTTTTACTTTTTCGTATGCGACGTCGTAGTTGAACGCGTTTTCGTCATAGAGAGAAAATTCGCATATTCCGCCGTATTTTACGAGAGATAATTGCTTGCTGCGCTCTTTCATCGCTGCGTTACATATAATTTCGCTTGGCTGAACGCGCGAAAGCGTTTCGTTTATTTTCAGGTTGATCTGAGCGTCGATTGCCTGATTTTGCAGTTCGCCAGTGGAAATATCGGTCCAGGACAAACCGGCTTTGCCGTCTTCGGACAGATAGGCGCACATGAGATAATTGTTGCGCTTGTTGTCCAGCATAACGCTGTCTATTCTCGTTCCGGGAGTTATTTCGCGCACGACTTTGCGGACGACCAGTCCTTTCTGATCGCCTGGCTTGGTCATCTGTTCGCAGATAACCACCTTATATCCTTTCGCAAGCAGCTTTGCTATGTACGAATCGACCGCGTGAAACGGAACTCCGCACATCGGAGCGCGCTCGGGCAAGCCGCAATCTCTTCCGGTGAGCGTCAGATCGAGCTCTTTCGATGCCGTTACCGCGTCGTCGAAAAACATTTCGTAAAAATCGCCCAGACGATAAAAGATAAGAGCGTCTTTATACTTATCTTTTACGTCCAGATATTGCTGCATCATTTGTGATAAAGCCATACTAATTCTCCGTTATTTATTTTCTATTTCGCCGTAAAGCTGATTGTTTTTCGTGTGAGTTACGGTTACGTTTACGAATTTTCCCACAGGGCTTTCCGCGGCAGGGAAATATATCGCCTTTTCGCACGACGATTTTCCGCTTGCGATTTTTCCGTCGTAACCGTCGCACAGAACGCGGTAGGTTTTTCCGACGCATTCTTTTGCGAGAGAACAGCCTATTTCAAACTGCAAAGCGATAAGTTCTTTAATGCGCCGCTTTTTGGTGGCAAGATCAACCTGCTCCATTTTGTCGGCGGGAGTGCCGGATCTGCGCGAATAAATAAACGTGTACAGGTTGTTGTAGCCCACTTTTCTGACCACGTTCATCGTGTCCGCAAAATCTTCTTCGGTTTCGGTCGGGAATCCCACCATTATGTCGCTTGACAGTCCAACGTCCGGAATGTACGAGCGGATCATGTCTATTTTATCGAGATATTGCTTTGAGGTGTATCTTCGGTTCATCAGCGACAAAATTCTGTCGCTTCCCGCCTGTATCGGCAAATGAATGAAATCGGCAAGCTTGTCGCTCGAAGCAATCGTTTTTACCACTTCTTCGGATAAATCTTTCGGGTGGGAAGTCATGAAACGAATTTTGTAGTCGCCGTCGAAGCATGCGCATTTTTCGAGCAGCGCGGCAAAATGATTGGCTTTGTCCGAAAAATCGTTCCCGTATGAATTGACGTTTTGTCCGAGAAGGGTTATTTCCTTGTACCCTTCCGAAATCAACGTTTTCACGTCCTGCAAAACGTCTTTTTCGGGGCGGCTTATTTCGCGACCTCTTACGTACGGAACGATACAGTACGAGCAGAAATTATTGCAGCCGTACATAATATTAACCCATGCGTTTACGCTGTCCGAGCGCTTTATCGGCGTTCTTTCGGGCAGAGTTTTATCGGTGTCCCACACTTCTATAACGTTTTTACCGGACATGATTTCGTCCAGATATTGGTCGAATTTGTACAGATTGTGCGTTCCGAATATAAGATTTATAAACGGGCAACGTTTTTTAAGCCTGTCCGCTTCTCCTTTTTTCTGCGCCATGCAACCGCATACGCAGACTTTTAAGTCCGGCTTTGTTTCCTTTATTTTTTTGACTATTCCGAGATTGCCGAGTATTTTGGTTTCGGCTGTTTCGCGAACGCAGCACGTGTTGAAAACTATTACGTCCGCGTCGCTTTCCTTTTCGGCGGGAAGAAATCCTTTTTCTTCAAAAATTCCCGCAAGTTTTTCCGACTCGTGAACGTTCATCTGACAACCGTAAGTGTTTATGTAATATTTCATATTGCTCCTGAAAATGCGTATAATTAGCCTATTGTAAATATTATAATATATTTCGACGAAAATGTACAGTAAATAAGCCCGCTCGGTAATAAAAATAATGCCTTTGCAGATACTGTTTTTATGTTTAAGCGCGCAAAAAAAAGATTTTGGGCGGTGTGCGTACCGCTTTTTATTTTGTTGCAGGTGGCGTTAGCCGCACTCGTTCTCGAACCGACGGTACCGATAGCGGGATTTTCTTCGTTTGACCAAAGCAAAATAGAGCAC
>CAKQJJ010000169.1 GCA_934247335.1 uncultured Clostridia bacterium
GGTAGACGCTTTATCGACTTCTTTAAATCCTCTCACTCCGGGAGAGGTGGCAAGGCTTTGCCGTGACAGAGAGGGTTGTAGGGACAGTGTCCGATTGTGGTTTTAAGCAAAAGCGAGCGAGATAGTATAAATCGGATAATTTCTTTATGTCACGCACTAATGACTTTATCCCGTAGGGGAGACCTGCGGTCTCCCGCCTTGTATTGTAGGGACAGACGTCCTCGGCTGTGTGGAATATCTTCTTTTTTCAGGCGAAGAAAAAAGAAGCAAAAAAGTCGTTGGGACACTTGCGACTGTGTCCCGGCTAAAGCCCCCGGTCGCAATTATAAATTGCTCCCCGCTTTGGCTATTGACAGCCCACTGGGCTGTCAATGCGGCTACGCCGCCGCGTCGCGCCCCGCAACGCTTTTTGGTATGAGAGAAAATAAACGCTTGTTTCTTCACTGTAGGGACAGGCGTCCCCGACTGTCCGATTGTAGTGTTAAGCAAAAGCAAGTGATATATTTAAATAGGATAAATTCGTTTGAACTAAACAAACGACCTCTTATCGTAGGGCGGGTGGCTTGCTCCCGCCGCAATTCTATTCGGACAGCCGAGGACGTCTGTCCCTACAGTTAGAATTGTTTCGTTTTGGTACATACAAATGTCATTATTTTGAGAACAATGTTTATTTTTAATTGCCGCGCGAAAACACTTGTCGGTTTTTTATAAAAGTGATATAATTGAATTCCAAAGAAAAAATCACGCAAAGGAATTTATGCTAAGCTATAAAAAAATCACCAAGGAAGACGACGTTTCGCTTCCCGTAATCGAAAAGCTGTACGAAACCGCCTTTCCGTCCAACGAACGCGGGCGCGGACTTAATTATCTCGTGGACGACAAACAAAACGTGGGCGACCTGCTGGCATTTTTCGACGGAGCAGAATTCGTGGGTTTTGCAAGCATTCTCACGTGCCTTAATATATCGCACGTTATATATTTTGCCGTTGCGCCCGACAAACGCGACGAGGGCTACGGCTCGCGGATAATAAACACGATATGCAATATCAAGAAAGATTATAAAATTATCGTGGACGTCGAAGATCCTGCCGAAGAAAAGGCGAAAAACCGCGATCAGCGCGTTAAACGCCTTGAATTTTACGAGAGAAACGGCTTCGTTCCCACCGAAATCAAATATCGCTGGCAGCACGGCGACTACCTTATTTTGTCGCGAGGCGGAGTCGTTTCGCACAAAGAATTCGACGCTTTCTGGCAATTTATCGACGATCACGACCGCGACTTGGAATATTAAAGCCTTCAACGCTTGAAAAAAGCCGAAAAATATGCTACACTATAAGCGAAAAGCTTACTTTGAGGGGCTTTTAAGCGCCGTTTTTCGGCATTATCAAACACAACGACACAATTACGGAGAAAATTATGGATAAAAAAGTAATCGCGCTGGTCGCGCACGACCACAAAAAAGCCGATATGATTGCCTGGGCAACCGAAAATAAAGAAAAACTTTCCACGTTCGACCTGTGCGGAACGGGCACCACCGCAGGCTTAGTCGCCGAAAAAACCGGGCTTAACGTCAAAAAATTCCTGTCCGGACCTATGGGCGGCGACCTCGAAATAGGCGCATGCGTGGCGGAAGGCACGATAGACGCAATCGTATTTTTGTGGGATCCGCTCGAAGCGCAACCGCACGACCCCGACGTCAAGGCGCTTTTGCGCATCGCAGTCGTGTACGACATACCCATCGCAACCAACGTTGCCACTGCAAACTGCATAATTCATTCCGGGTTGCTTTAATCGAGTGAAAATTCGGCTCAAATACGCAATTTATTATAATAAAATCAACTTTCAAAAACTCGTTCCGTAGTAAACGGACAAACGGAGGATAACATGAAAAAAGTAATTCTCACGGGCGATCGCCCCACCGGCAGACTGCATATCGGTCACTACGTCGGCTCTCTTCGCGAACGCGTGAAGCTGCAAAACAGCGGCGCGTACGACGATATTTATATTATGATTGCCGACGCGCAGGCTCTCACCGACAACGCCGAGCATCCCGAAAAAGTGCGCTCCAACGTTTTAGAAGTCGCGCTGGACTATCTCGCGTGCGGAATCGATCCCACTAAGTCCACTATTTTCATTCAGTCCACCGTTCCCCAGCTTACGGAGCTGTCGTTTTACTACATGAACCTCGTAACGCTGTCGCGGCTTCAGCGCAACCCCACCGTTAAATCGGAAATCAAGATGCGCGACTTTGAAAACAGCATTCCCGTCGGATTTTTGTGCTATCCGATAAGCCAGGCGGCGGACATAACGGCTTTCAAAGCCACCACCGTGCCGGTTGGCGAAGATCAGGCGCCCATGCTTGAACAGTGCCGCGAAATCGTGCATAAATTTAACTCGGTGTACGGCGAAACGCTGGTCGAACCCGAGATGGTTCTGCCCGAAAACGCCGATTGCAGACGTCTTCCCGGCATCGACGGCAAGGCAAAAATGAGTAAATCGCTGGGAAACTGCATTTATCTTGCCGACAGCCCCGAAGAAATTCACAAAAAGGTGATGAGCATGTTCACCGACCCCGACCACATCCGCGTGGAAGACCCCGGTAAAGTGGAAGGAAACACGGTGTTCACCTACCTCGACGCATTCGCAAAACCCGAACATTTCGCCGAATTTCTGCCCGACTACGGCAGTCTTGACGAACTTAAAGCGCACTACCGCAAAGGCGGCTTGGGCGACGTGAAGATAAAGAAATTCCTGTCCAAAGTGCTTCAAAGCGAGCTTAAACCCATTTACGAGCGCCGTCTCGAATGGGCAAACCGCATCCCCGAAGTCAAGGAAATTCTGCGCGCAGGCTGCATTAAAGCCGAAAAAACGGCAGCGGAAACGCTTTCTTCCGTCCGTAAAGCCATGCAAATCGACTATTTCAACTGATTTTTTGTATTTTTACTCCGTTTTTTTTCAAAAAACCCGACCGAGGACATCTTCCCCGATCGGGCTTTTTGTTATTAGTCGGTAATGTTTTTCCGCAGCTACTCTACTACGTCTATCGAAAAAAGTCGTACGTCTTTGCCGCCGTGCGTTTTCGTAGCGCAAAACGTTATTTTTTCCGTTTCGCGATTTAACGGAACGAAAACCAGTCTTTGGCGGTTGTTTTCGATTTTTATCGTTGTCCGTTCGTCTTCGTCAAACGTAAGCGAAAAATCTTTTACGAGAGAAGACGGCGTTTTTACCGTCACGGTGCCGAGCGCGTTATAACAGAGAGCCGGAAACCTTTTAAGTTCGGCAGTTTTCGGGTCGTCTTTAATTTCGCTTCTTAAAAAATCGCTGTCGAAAACTATGCGCACAAACTTATAAAATTTCTTCGGAACGGAAAAAGTACGGCTTTCGCCCGTTTTTAAAACGGTTGCGTTGTCTTTTCCTTCGAGATTTCGTTCGGCGTCGGGAAAACCGATGACTTTTTTACGTTCGGTGCGCAACAAATAGCAGTCGTGCAGGCGCAAAAGCTGCTGAATTTCGCCGACGTATTCGCCCGCGCCGCGCGCAAGAACTCCGTGCCGCGCCGCTACTACGGCAGCAAAGCCCGCCGCATGACCAAGCATGGCGCACGTAGCCATTACTCGCGTGGACGACAG
>CAKQJJ010000170.1 GCA_934247335.1 uncultured Clostridia bacterium
CGGCAACGCAACCATCGGCACGCTTGAAATAGGCTCGAAAGTGTGGAGCAGCAACGACTACACGTTTACCAGCCTGCCGCAAGCGCTTATCGGCAATCCTTACGTTCTGTGGACCATTAACGGACCCAATACCGCAACCGCAATCAGAAGCGGCTGGGTGTACGCGATAACCGGTGAAGCGCTCAACTTCGGACACGAAGCTTCGCAGGTGGAAGTTCTGGACGGATACAACTTTACCATGCTCGATCACCAATACTGGAATATCTGGTCCGCCGCGCTCAAAAACAATATCATATTTGAAAAACAGGTCGAGAAAGGCGACTCGTTTACGCTCGGCAGATGGTCGGTTCTTATAATGTCCGACCAAAAGCTCGATCTCGAAGCGGGCGAACCCATTGAAAAAGACGAAAATCTTGCGGTGCTTGCGCCTTCCTCCGGCGACTATACGATGAATATGGCGCTTTCCGCAAAAGTATTTACCGACCGTGCGCAGTACACTTTCTACGATATGCCCTATTGGCTTGCCGGCAAGAATTATATTCAGAACGCTTACGGCTCCAAATCGCACTCCGCAACCGTAACCAAAAGCGGTTTGGTGTACATGCTGACCAGTAAAGCGGGCAACATAAGTCTTGTAAACAGCCTTACCTCCGCCGGTTGGAGCAACGTCACCGATACTATTCCCGAAAACCTCAATCTGTTTGGCGACAGCACGCAAAAAGGCGCGTTCTTAAACGACACGTACAAAGGTTTTGCCCTTCTCAAAAAGCACGTGGAAAAAGGCGACGTGATAACCTGGGCTCAGTGGGGCATACCCGTATTTTCGGGCGAACTTACTCTGTCCGACAATCTCGCAAAGTTTGCTACCGCAGCAGACACGACCAAAGCGGCGAAAGCGCAGAACGAAATGCGGTTGTTCTCCGACAGAACCTACTACGCGATGAACGGAATACCTTCGGCGCTGGACGGGCTGACCTATTACCTCGACGGCATAGTCACCGGCGCAACAGTCGAAGCGGTGAGCGCGGGAACGGCGTATATAATGATCCCCAGCGGAAACAAAGTGTACGAAGCTCTGGAAAAGGAAGTAATCGCGGCAGGCTGGACGGTAGTGCAATATAAACCGTTCCGCCCGGCTGTGGGACTGCTGTTCAATAACCGTCTGTATCAGAAAGAAGTTGCCGTCGGCGAACAAATTCATTTCGGCAAATACAACCTGATATTCGGCGCACCGCTGGACGACCAATCCGAGTATTACGTTATGCCGTCGCTGACTACCGCGGCAGATATTATATTAAATCCCACGGGCGATTTGTACGACATCAACAAACAAAACTGGCTGGGCTGCCCCACCGTCGAAAAAACGGCAGGCGGCAGAGTGTGGAGCGGCTGGTTTACCGGCGGAAAACGCGAACTGGGCACCGGCAACTACGCGATAATAAATTACAGCGACGACGACTGCAAAACCTGGAAAAAAGCGCTTGCCGTCGTTCACCCCGACACCGCGGTACAGGTGACCAAGCCCGAACTGTGGACCGCTCCCAACGGCGATTTATGGCTGTTCTGGATTCAGCACACCGGAACGGGTAACTTCGACGGCAAGATGGGAACGTGGGCTTCGGTATGCAAAAATCCCGATGACGCGGCTCCCGTATGGTCTACGCCGAAAAGACTTACCGACGGATATATGCGCAGTAAGCCGATAATTATAAACAGGGACGGCAAAACCGAATGGCTGTACGCCACGTTCGACTGGATGCAACCGCATTACACCCGCGTTTACGCCTCTGTTGACGGCGGAGAAAATTGGGCTCTTCGCGGAAAAGCCGAGTGCCTCGATACCTCTTCCGGCAAGAACAACCTCGACGACCCCGTACTCGTTCAGAAGCCCGACGGAACGCTGTGGCTGCTGATGCGCCCGAGCTCCGGCACCAAAGTGTACGAAAGTTTCTCTTACGACGGCGGCTACACCTGGACGCACGCGCGCCCCTCTTCCATCGAAGGTCCGCAATCGCGCTTTACGATCGATCTGCTTTCGGACGGCAAAATGCTGATGGTGTTCCACGACGCAACCACGAGAACCATGCTCACCGCATATCTTTCGGTTGACGGAGGCAAAACCTGGCAATATAAACTGCTTATCGACAGTCGCAGTTACGTTTCCTATCCCGACACTATTATAACCGGCGACGGCACGATTTACGTAATCTACGACCGCAACAGAACTACCGACAGAGAAATATATATGACCACGTTTACAATTGGCGACGTGATCGCAGGCAAATACGAGTCGGCTAAGTCCCGTCCCTACTTCCTCGTGGACAAGACGAGACCAGCGTAAAAACGTAATAATACGCAATAATACGGCAAAAAAACAAGAAGTTTACCGCAATACTCAAACGCAAGTAAACTTTTAAACAATGAGAAAAGACGTGGCTTTTATGCTGCGCCTTTTCCTTTTATTTATTGATTTAAGTCGCCTTTGCAGGAAGTTTTGTCTTTTGGCGCCGTGCCGTCGGTTGCGCGACGAAGCTGTAAACAGATATCGGTCGTTTATCCGTCGCAGGCAACGAGCGTTTTTGTTTTTATTTGTTTTCTTCGCGTTCCGCGTAGTATTCGGGAACGGGCGGAATGGAATTGAACGCGTCTACGAGTTTTTGCAGTTCGTGGTTGATTTTAAGCGGGTTTATCTTCGGCAGGTCGGACACTTCGAGTTTGTCTTTGCCGAGCAAAGTTTTAAGCGCGATTGCAACCATACGAATGTCGTATTTGCCTTCAAACAGCGGCGTGATAGGTCTGTCAAGGTGCATTGTCTTGTAAACCGCCATCATTGCCGTTCTGACAGAAGTTTCAACCGTGAATACTACGTCGCCGGGAAGTTCAACGAACTGACCGATGAATGCAAGATTTGTGCAGCCCGCAGGGATAACTTCGGGACGGTCGGTACACGTTCTCGGCATAAACTGCGAGGTAATATACGGCATAACCGTAGGAATAGCGATACTATGAGCCTTGATTTCGTCGAATTTATCTTCCAAGCCGCACCAGTAAAGAAACTCTTTGAGCGTTTCTTCGCCCGTGCATTCGTTCATAGGCTTTTTAACGTACGTGCCCTTTTCGTTGGAATGTAAGCCGTAGAACCACAATACCTGAACGTTTTCGGGCTGATTGGGTTCAAGCGGTTGGAGTGCCGCGCCGTAGGTGATAAACCACGGCGAAGAAACGAAAGTTGTCGCGCCGCCTTTGCCCGTCGGGTTGCCCGTTTTCTTTTCGAGATACTCAAAAAGCTGCGGATAGTCTTTTACCGTTAGCGTTACGCTTACGAAATTGCTCTTTTCGGGCGAATAAACGAATTTCT
Source organism: uncultured Clostridia bacterium (assembly GCA_934247335.1). Taxonomy (GTDB): domain Bacteria; phylum Bacillota; class Clostridia; order Christensenellales; family Pumilibacteraceae; genus Neoclostridium. Next base: position 3,359 of record CAKQJJ010000170.1, read on the forward strand.
CGGGATGACCGAACCCGTCCGCCTTTTTCGCGATCTTTTCCCACAAAGTAAAGCAGCCGCGATTTTCGGTGTCAAGGTTCATCTTCGGCGCTTCGGTCATACTGCCGCGGGTGGAGTTCTGCGTCATACTGCCGTTTGTGAAATACACGAAGTCGTTGTCCGAAAGAAAAATCTTTGCGACTTCTCCCTTTTTATTGATTTCAAGCGAGGTTACGGTCTTTTTATTTCCGTCGAATCTGAAATCCATATCCGTAACGGTGGTGTCG